>JAUWGL010000032.1 GCA_030606465.1 Thermoplasmata archaeon
CGAAGAGACGCATGAGGACAACCCAAAATCACAATATCGGGATCCTTACCAGAATTTAATTTATCATATGTCTCCTTGATTTCTTTTTTACCAACAGAAATTGTTTCCAGATGCTTTTTTTCTACAGAATCTGCCTCAGGAGTAAGACCTTCAATATGATAAAGCGCAACTGCACCTGATGCTGCCATCGCAGCACCAAGAGCTTTTAGTTGATCTGTATTAGCATCTTTTATGCCAGTAAAATATGGAATCTTGTTTTTCACCTGCTTACCAACAAAATAACCAAGAGCACCAAAATCTGAGTTGAAATCTAAATCATAATCTACTTTGACTTTAACAGAGGGCTGTCTTTTCTCCCATAGATGCAGACCATAATTTGCTGTTCGCCCACAGATAGCAGCAGCCAACGCCGAAGGACCCCCCTCCCGGTTTGTCCGTGCTCCAATTACAGAGTTAGAAAACGAAACAGCAGAAGACTCTGACCAGGCAATATGCTCCCTAAACCTTGGTAAATTACCAGCCAAGTATGGAGTACACGTAGACGTAACCACTATACCCATTTTTTTAAACGCACTCATAATACGCAGCTGGTTCTTAGCAAAATCCTTTGGAAAACCAAGATTTTCCCAGTTTTCAAGATCCATACCAGCAGGATTGAGATAGGTAAGCACTTTTACCTTTGCGTTTTTTGAAGCCATATCCTCTAAAAACTCTGTACCCGGGTCACCAATGGATTTATAGGAAACACCTGCAACTTGAACAGAACCAACAGGTATCATTTTATCAGCACCATAGATTTCCCCTAGACGTACAAGCAGTCTGAATAAACGTTCCGTTACTTCCCCCTGTTCTCCATCAAGTATTTTTTCTTCTTCTTTTGTCAGATACATTTTTCTAACTCCTTACAATTTTCAACGAGTTTTTCAATTTCTTCTTTAGAAGCATTATCTATATGTATACCACCAAGGGCAACAACTTTTACATTATATTTTTTACATGCTGCTTCTGCAATCGGTTGAAGCACGATATAATCATAATGACCTTCTAAACGTATAACCTGGGTTTTTTTACCAGGCTCACAAACTACTATGCCACCTATATGAGATCTTTCTCCTCCCCCAAGGATATAGACCCGGCCATCTCCAATTCTTTCTTCTTTGAGATAGACTTTGTATTTTCTCTCACCTGAGGTAATCATCGATATCAACTTTTTTGTATTTTACAACTTCATACTTGCTTTTATCAACATGTGATGGCATAGTTGCATCAAAACCGATTTTTGTTGTAAGAGTTTTTTTGCCAGGCTCATGTTTACTGGATGGATCAAGACTGCTGCCTGGCTGATCAGGTTTTACGATCATATCTTTGTCACCCTGGAATCTGGTTGCCATAGCCCATTCAACAGCATTAGGACTGTAAATATCAACATCATCATCAATAATTGTTACATGTTTCATACTTTTATGACCATTAAAAGCAGCCTCGATTGCTTTTTTTCCATCATCTGGATGCTTCTTTTTTATCTGGACGATACTATGAAGCCAAGAACCACCACCCATAGTCACAAGGACATTCCTACAATCTACCACCTTACTTACTTCATCATAAATCGTAGGCTCCTTCGGCATACCCATAAGGATTTTATGCTCAAAACGACCAGGGATAAGAGCTTGATACATGGCATCTTTTCTATGGGTTATACAATCAACAACAAAAACAGGTTCCTGTCGTTCAAAATCTCTTGTCTCAGTAAGATCAACAAAAGGCCCTTCGCGATCCAGTTTTCGCGTTAGTCTCCCCTCAAGAACAAACTCTGACTCAGCTGGAACCTCTAAGTCTTTTGTTACACACTTAACAAGAGATGTTTTATCAAGAGCATTTGCAATACCAAACTCATCGACATCAGGTGGTGGGCCAAGAGAAGCAGCAACCATAACAGCAACAGAATTCCCAATACAAACCGCCATCTCAATATCACCCTCAGTTTTATCATATGTTGTCCTAGTCTGCCTTTTTTTAATAAGGCGAGCAGTAAACTTGTTTTTACCAATCTCCATAAGACGATGATATGAAACATTACGCCCTGTATCAGGATCCTTAATGGTTGCAACAGTGGCAGAACCATACCGTCCACCATCACCATTAAGATGAAACAAAATAGGAAGTTTACTAAGATCAGGATCCTTAATAATCACCTCTTGACAAGGTGCTTTATCAACCATTTCTGGTTTCTTAGGATTTCGAAGGGCATCAACCAGTTTAAACAGAAGTTTGTCTTTTGTTGTTCCAAGACCTTCAGCAATAATATCACGATTAGAAGTGATACCAGCAAAAACAGGAAAATCATAACCCTCCACATTCTCAAAAATTACAGGTTTTTCATCAAGAGAATAAATGATATCAGCTATCTCATATTTTACAGAAACCTTTTTTTTTATACGAACAAGTTTATCTTCTTTTTCAAGTTTGGCAAGAAAACTTCGAAGATTCATAAAATATTACTCCTCGCTTCTAGTAGCACCAATAACAGTTTTCACTGTTTGAAAACCTTCTTTTTCAATTGCATTAGCAACATCATCCTGCAGATCTCTACCCGGAGTTAGAGCAATTATGTTCCCACCAAGACCTCCACCTGTCAGCTTTGCGCCGAGAGCTCCGTGATCACGTGCAAGTTTAACCATAAAATCAAGCTCTTTTGAAGACACTTCAATTTGCTGTAAAAGCTTATGATTCTCATTCATCAGCTTTCCAATTTCTCTATAATCTTCCCCCTGAAGGGCATCTTTTGCAAGATAAGCAATATTTTCAGCTCTGTCAAATATTGGGTTGTATTTATCAGGATCTTTTTCTTTTCGTTCACGTACACCTGCCACTGCCGCAGTAGTATTTGCAACTTTTCCAGTGTTACCCATCACTATTTCAATAGGGTTTGGTAAAGAAATCTTATCCATAACATTTTGTTCACCTTTTTCAAACCATATTAGTCCACCAAAGGTTGAGGCAGTGTTATCTATCCCTGAAGGCATTCCATGGTATCCTTTTTCTCCTTCGTATGCTATATTGTTAATTTCTTCATCAGAAAAATTTAGATTAAAATGATCAGAAAGAGCTCTTGCTAGTGCCACACAAGAAGCAGCACTAGCACCTATTCCACTTGCACAACAAAGAGTTCCATCCAGTATTATTTTTACTCCATTTTTAGATAAATCGATGTTCATTTTTTTCAAAATATTGTTTATAGATTTTTTTTGCTGTTCGATTTTATCTTCTTTATAATTTGGTGTAGCTTTTCTGTTGTCTTCTATTTGCCATCCTGATTTATCAGATGGCAATATTTTTGCTACTGTGTAGTTGCCTATAGCTGATACAATAGCTGGTATTTTATATACTACAAAATGTTCATTAAACAAGATTGCTTTTCCAAAACCTATACCCTCGCCCGACATAAAACATCACATACATTCAGATATGTCCCTACATTGTTTTTTTGTTGGAATACCATAATTAGTATATGTTTTTTATGTTTACGGTAAAAAAAATGAAAAAATCCTGAAATATACTGTTTTAAGCATTAAGATCTAAATCCTTTATGTTTTTCGCCAGTTTCAGTTAAAGTAGCTAAAAAACCAATAAAACCTGTGAATAAATCTGTAATAATAAACCCTACTAATGAAACTACAAGGATTTCTTCTTTACCAACTGCAAAGAGTGTTGAAAACAATACAATAGCTGCTAACTCACGAGTGCCCAATCCTGCGAAGGTTATTGGAAGAAAACCAGCGGCATTAGCAAGAGGGAACAATAGTAAAAACCATATATAAGGGATGTTGAGTCCTAATGCTATAACAATGATATATTCCTGAGAAAAAATGATAATCCATGTGAATATACCAAGAATAAAGGGGAGGATTAATCTATTAATTTTTGGGAAATCATTGTAAAACGTTTGTACAAATCTGTTGAGGTTATGTTTTAATTTTTTTGGTATTAAATATTTTATTAGAGTGTAAAATAGTTTTTCTCCTCTTTCTTTTTTTATAAAATATATGATTATGATTGCTAGGATTATTATCCAAACTATGGTTATTGGGAAGATGCCGGGGAATGTTTCTACTATTAGTAACGCCCCTATAATTATCATTATATACATAGAGGATGAATGAACGATAGACTCGATCGATGAATTTACAAATAGTTTTCCATATGGGTCTCCTGTTTTCTTCTTCATATAGGGGACTCTCATGAGTTGCCCTAAATATCCAGGTGTAATACTTCCATAGAAGTATCCTATCAAAAATATTTTGAGGGATTGAAAAAAGGTGAGTTTGATGTTTTGTTCTTTTTGTATGAGTTGCCATGCATAGTTTCTAATTAATATCCTTGGGAGTGTAAGTGATAATGCTAAGATTATAAAAATTGGTTTGATAGAGAAAAATGCGTTTTTTATTTTTTCAACGTCTAATGTATAGATGGTATAGATTAGAAGGACTATTCCTATGAATGGTAAGAATTTTTTTGCATGTTTGAATATTTTTTTTGTCACTTATATAACGATAGGAGATTCTGTTTTTTATGATTTATTATTTTGTTGATTCTAGCTTTTGGGTATATTTTCAATAAAATACTTATATAGAGTGCTAAATATATTATTATATAGACAAAAAGAATTGAACTAAATGGAACTGTGAAGGGCACATGGTAAAGAAATTACTAGTATCCATACTGTTGGTAAATATAATACTATCTTCAATACCACTAGGTTCTTCAGCAAATAATCAGCTCTGGTGGGGTAAGGAATGGTCATATACCCAGGAGATCCTTGTACCTATCGATACAAGCGCTAAAAACGCAAAATATCAACCAATAGATGTACGGGTAGTATTTGATCATGCTTGCTGGGCAAAAGATGAATCCATACATTCAATACGTGTTGTTTATGACAATGGAGGGAAGCAAACTGAGATAGAATCACAAATTTATGATTTAGAATATTCTGATGATACACATATAACATTATGTAGCCTTGTCTTCCTTATACCAAAAGACGCTAATGGAAATGAGAGATACTATGTGTATTATGATGATACTGAGAAAACAGGTCCAAATTATCCAGATCATATAACCATTGATGAATCCTATTATAATTATGAGCCTATCCCGGGTTATCCATATGAATCACGTTATTATAAAATAACTCAAAATGACGAAATCGTTTATGCAATCTCCCAGGAGGGGCATAGTAGAGGCATCGGCACTTCCCAGCAGGTAACTAAATTGAAGGAAGGAGCAACCGATGTGAAACCTCAAAATGGAGAAGCCATTGTTTCATTTGAAATATGGTACTACTATGGGCAAGATATAAAGGATTACAGTTCAACTCTTCAAAAATTTATTTCTAGAAAACTTCTTGTTGATGGTAATTTAATGACTGAGTTTGAAATAGTCAGTGGCACACCAAGAGAAGACATGCAGACCACGGTAACCTACAAGTATTACTATTGTCCTTCTGAAAACAAAAAAATATATGCCCATGTAAAACACGAAATGTTAAAGGACTGTACAGTGCAATCTGGTGAAAACTTTGATGGAGTTTTTGTAAGTATTCAAACCGGAGGTGTAAAAAGCAGTTCAATAAAAGAGCTGAACTTTGGGAAAATACTCCCATTTTTACATGTTTACACAGAGCAAGAGATAATACAGAAATATGACATTGATACAGACCCAGAATACGTACCAGGTGAATGGCATACTCGGCTGCTGAACACAAAACATGATGTAGATCTAGGTAGCAAAGCATGGGCCTGTTTTGATGAAGGAGAAACAGGAAAAGCTCATTCCATAATACTAAATTCAAATAGTGTTATAAAATCAGGAAAAGATGAAAGAGATGGAGTACAGCTAAAAGCACATGAATCAGATTATCCTCATTTACCAGGATTTGAAATTGATTCCGCTACATTTAGTTTAGGTAGAAACTCATATGAGAAAGGTTCTACCCATGATATCGATATTCCAAAGGATTTAATCATAGAATTTGATGCAGAGTTTTTCTCCACAGAAAATGGCGGATATAAGGCTGTTGAACGTGAAGCTGAGATTTTTCAATCACTTTCAAAAATTAGACCAGAGGTAAAAGAAAAAAACTATGACGATGAGGCAGAAAAAGGTGAATGTTCATTAACTGCTTATGTGCATTTTGCTCCATCTTTTCCTCTTGGATTGCTTCTTTCTGCTGCACTTGGAAAAAACATACCATATATTTATGCAGAGCTTTACAAAGATGATGGCAGCTTTATATCATCAGGAGATATTAACAGGTTGCCCTCATCTAAAAACATTGAATTCACATCTGAAAACATGAATTTTTTTCAAAAATTAAAAACATACATTGGTTTTTTTGACTGGAGGAATCTAACCTTTTTTAAAAAAATTTGTTTCAATGATCTTTTCCCTGGAAAATACTTAGTAAAAATATACAAAGGAAACTCTTTTTGGGGAAAAAATCAACGATTTATTGGATTTCAAATCATAAATGTTGAAAAAGATACGAAGGCACATATTTTCTGTAAACCTGAAGCAAAATTACAGATTTCTGTTTTTGATCAAGAAAAAAAGGGTGTTCAAGATATAAGAATTTTACTTCAACGTAATAAAATTGATATCGCAAGTAATGTGACAGATCAAAAGGGAACTGTAACAATCAATGTACCATGTGATATCATAGATACGTATCTGCTAAAAGCAGTTCATAAAGGATTAGTAGTTTATGAGGAACCTATAAAAATAGGTTATATTAGAAATCTTATCCCGGTTAAAAAAACAATAAACATTGAATTATATGATTTTATATTAGAAGTAGCTGATAAATGGGGTTTATCCCCTGAAGTTGAATTAAACCCTGTTCTCATAAATCAGGATGCAAATGAGCCAGTTATGATAACTGGGGAACAAATATCTCCTGGTTTTTTTGTTTTCTCTGATGTTTTCCCGGGGTCATATAATCTTGAATTGACTTACAAATCATTTGTTTATGAGAAAACCATTCAAATACCTGCAGAGAAAAGTTTTAATCTTGATTTTCCAGTTGAATATAATGTAGAAACCAGTGTTTTTGATGTAAGAGGGAATTCATTAGATGATGTTAAAATCCAGATTTGTAGGGGTAGTAAAAAAATCGAAAAGACTGTGAATGGTCAAAGTTGTTCTTTGTTTTCTATACCACCGGGCAGGTATAACTTATCAGTTTATCAAAACAATGAGCTAATTGGGAAAAGAAAAATAACAATATATAGCGATCGAAGTATTAGCCTTATAACAAATAAGGAAACGTTTTATCCTTTGCTTATTACAGGTGTTATTGGTTTATTTATCGCATTTTGTATGTTTTGTTCTTATAGAAAAAAAGATTTCATGTTTTTTATTAAAATAGTTTGTATTTCTTTATTGTTTGTTGCTCTGGTTTTTCCATGGTGGATGTTGCATGGAAGCAGTGGTGATGTGGAAACAACTACTCGTATGTTTGTAATCCCTGTAAAAATGGTTACGTTAACAACAACTTCTGATGTTATAGGGGGAGAATTCGCATCTCTTCCAAATGAAATGGTTAATATTTTAGGATTTATTCCAGTGTTAACAATAATTAGTATTATCTTAATATTATCAAATCTGGTTTTCACACGAATTAGTAAAAAACGGTTTTCATTACTATCTTTAATTGCTGCGATAACTGTTTTGATTTGTTCAATTGGTATTTTTACTTATAGTATGTCAGAATTATCAGAAATTGGAATAGGGAGTTTTATTGGAAATGGTAATCAGTATGTGAGTATACCCGGGGAAAACATAGATGCAACATTGTTTTGCAGTTGGGGCCCAAATATCGGTTATTGTCTATATTTTTTTGCTATTGTTTCATTAATTATAATATTAATTATAAATATAGCCAAATGGTTTAAGAAAAAAGAATGAGCGGGAATATGAATAGACAATTAGCTAACTATTTCTGGCATTGCGTGGAAATCTTATGCTGTAGAATAAAACTATTTGCAGATATATATGAAAAGCTCATAGGTGCAGCGTATAAAAAAGAAAATAAAATTTTTGATTTATCTAACTCTAAAAAAATATTACATATCGGTTGTGGCAGATATCCAATTACAGCCTTAACTCTTGTAAAAAATTATGATGCAAATATCGTTGCTATCGATAGAGACCCTAAAGCAGTAAGATCAGCTATTCAAATAGTAGATGATAAAAAATTCAGTGATAAAATAGATGTCAAGGTTGGTGAT
>JAUWGL010000030.1 GCA_030606465.1 Thermoplasmata archaeon
ATTGAAACAATAGAAACACCTCCAAAGGAACCAGAGCTACCATGGATGATAATAGTAGGTGTTATCATCTCAGGGTTAATAGTATTGATGATCATTCTATTTAAAGCAAGATATATAGACTTCGAAAAAGAAACAAAATAAAAAAAAAAGGATTTCTTCATCGCTTACTTCTGCTATCAGTTAATTTGATTAACTCTCAACTCTCTAACTGATGAGATATCCCTAAAAGTATCAGCAGATATGCTTTCTTCTTTCTGAACAATTTTTAAGTCAGGTTCTGAAGATATATCCTTCTCAACAATTACTACATCGTCTTTCTTAGGAGGTACCACTTCATTCGTTTTTATTACTATATTAGGATCATTATTGACACTGTTGGGTTCATCAGAATCAGATTCACGGTCTGAGTCACTATCGAATTCACTATATAACAACCACCATCCTATAAACAAAATATTAAAATCATAGCGACAATATCCTTCATTTTTTGAACATGATTTTCCCTGGGATTTAAGAAATCTAAGATATTCCATGTAGTTGTTGAATCGGTCAAGTCCACGGGAGTCCTCATTATCACCACCATCGGATCCACCATTACCACTAGACCCATCATCGTCGTCATCATCGCCACCGTTAGATCCACAATCACCCTCACGGATTCCACCACCGGATCCACCATTATCGTCGTCATCGTCATCACCAGGCCCATCTACACTACCAGCACCTCCACCGTCATCATCATCGTCACCATCACCAGATCCACCTCCACCGGGTCCCCTTGATCCACCACCTCCATTGCTACTAGGGCCTGCAGCTTCAACCGTAGCAGAAATCAAAAAGAAAACAAATAATACGCTTAACAACAGCAGATATTGTCTTTTCCTCATAATTCTCTCACCATTCCTCTTAAATATCATTTACCATTTTTACCATCTATAACGGTAAGCTCCTCCACTCACCATCACAGCACCATGTAATACTTTGAGGTTAATGATTTATAACGTTTTCGTGTAATATTGACGAAATGGCAAAATGTCTACCACATCCAATAAAAAAGGAAAAACATTCAAAAAAAATATTAAAAACACTACAAGCATATTAAAAAACGGAAGATTAGAGACACTATTTGTTTTATAATAAGATTAGTTCAATATAATTTGAACATAAGCATTTAAATATTAAAAGTGTATACCAGCCTTACCTCTTATTTAACAGGTGAAAAACTTGGGAAAAGGAATAAACGCAGCACGAAAACTCAAAAAAAGCCGTAAAAAACTATTATGGAGTGACCGGCATTACAAAAAAAGAGTACTACACTTGAAAGAAAAAGCAGATCCGCTTGAAGGAACAGCTCAGGGTAGAGGCATTGTTATTGAAAAAGTTGGAATAGAAGCAAAACAACCTAACTCTGCTATTCGTTAATGTGTAATATTACAACTCATAAAGAATGGTAGACAGATCACAGCATTTGCACCTGGTGATAACGCTATTAGTTTTATCGATGAGCATGATGAAGTCATGGTTGAAGGAATTGGTGGACGTATGGGAAGAAGTTATGGTGACATTCCCGGTGTTCGATTTAAAGTTATAAAAGTTAATGATGTATCACTTCATCAGATGGTTAAAGGAAAAATTGAGAAAGCAATGAGACGATAGATATGGCTGGTAAAAAAATAGAAGAGAAGAAAATAAATTTTTTTCCGGTGTTGGCAAAATATAATACGGATGAAGTAAAAATTGAGGATAGAGGCCTTGAAAGATACATAAATCTTGATACTGAGAATATCTATCTTGGTGGTATTTATTCAAATAAAATGTTTGCTAAGTCTAAAATGTCTATTGTTGAACGTTTAATTAATAACATTATGCGGACTGCGAAATATACTGGTAAAAAAATTAAGGCGTATAAGGTTGTAAAAACTGCTTTTGAAATTATTGATAAAAAAACTAAGTCTAATCCTATGCAGGTTTTTATTGACGCTTTGCAGAATACTGCACCAAAGGAGGAAACCACTAGATTACGGTTTGGTGGTATCTCTGTTCCTAAGGCGGTTGATGTTGCTCCGCAGAGACGAATTGATATAGCCATTCGTAATATCTGCACAGGCGTGGTTAATAGTACTCATAAAAACAAAAAAAGTATCAGTGTCTGTCTTGCTGATGAAATTATAAAGGCATCTAAAAATGATGTCACCTCTTTTGCAGTTGCAAAGAAAAATGACATTGAACGTATTGCTAAATCAGCTCGATAAAAAAAATGGGATGTAACATTAAATAAAAGTATAAGGTGTTTAGAATGGGAAAGAAAGAAGATAACATCAAAAAAGCAAAAAATTTGATGAATAAACTTGATTATATTCGAAATAGTGGGATTGCTGCCCACATAGATCACGGAAAAACAACTCTTAGTGACAACCTACTTGCTGGTTGCGGTATGATGAGTGAGGAGCTAGCTGGTAAACAGCTTGTTCTTGATTTTGATGAGCAGGAACAAGATCGAGGTATTACGATTAATACTGCTTCTGCATCTATGGTTCATGATTTTGAAGGAAACGAGTATCTGATTAATCTTCTTGACACGCCAGGTCATGTTGATTTTGGTGGAGATGTAACACGTGCGATGCGTGCTGTCGATGGAGCAATAGTATTGGTATGCGCAGTAGAGGGTGCTATGCCACAGACAGAAACCGTTGTAAGACAGGCATTACGTGAGAAGGTTAAACCAGTTTTATTTATTAACAAGGTTGATCGGTTAATCAATGAGTTGAAGGTGACACCTGAAGAAATGCAGCAGTGTTTCATTAAAATTATTGCGAAGTTCAATGAACTAGTAGATAAAATTGTTCCTGAGGAATTTAAAGGTAAATGGAATGTTAAAGTAGAGGATGGCAGTGTAGCTTTCGGATCTGCCTATTATAACTGGGCTATTTCTGCGCCATACATGGAGAAATCAGGTCTTAGCTTTAAGGATATTTATGATTATTGTAACAATAATGAACAAAAAACATTAGCGAAAAAAACACCTATTCATGAAGTATTATTGGACATGGTAGTTGATCATCTTCCATCTCCGCAGATAGCACAAAAGTATAGGATTCCTAATATTTGGAGAGGAGATCAAGGGAGTGATCTTGGTAAAAGCATGATTAACTGTAAAGAGTTGGGTCCTCTTGCGTTGATGATTACAAAAATTGTTATGGATCCTCATGCTGGTGAGGTAGCTGTTGGACGAATGTACAGCGGAAAAATCCAACAAGGACAGGGATTATTTGTTATTGGTACGCCTAGGTCCAACCGTGTGCAACAGGTGAACCTTATGGTTGGTGCTGACCGTATACCTGTGGAGTATGTTAGCGCAGGGAATGTTGTCGCAGTTACAGGGATAAGAGACGCTTATGCAGGTAGTACTGTTACAGATGATCCCGAAGCAGAACCATTTGAACGTATTGTTCATATTTCTGAACCAGTGGTAACAGTTGCTGTAGAGGCAAAACACACAAAAGATCTTCCGAAACTTATAGAAGTACTACGAGTTGTTTCCAAGGCGGATCCCAGTATACAGATAGATATCAACCAGGAAACTGGTGAAAACCTTATGAGTGGTATGGGAGAACTTCATCTTGAAATCACTGAGTACCGTATTAAAAACGAGTATGGCGTTGACATTGTAACATCAGAACCTATTGTGGTATATCGTGAATCCATAGGGAAGAAAAGTCCTAATAAATTTGAAGGGAAATCACCAAATAAACATAACCGGTTTTACATAGAAGTAGAACCATTACCCGAAAATGTGATCAAAGCATTGTATAGCAACAAAATACCTCAGAATGCGAAAAAATATAAAAACGAAGTAACTAAAATTTTACAAGAACTAGGGATGGAAAAAATCGTTGCAAAAGGAGCATTTGGAATACATGGGTTGAACCTCATAACCGATGTTACCAAAGGTATACAGCATTTATTCGAAACACGTGAACTCATCAAAGAAGCATTTGATGAAGTTATGAAAAATGGACCCACAGCAAATGAACCATGCCAGGGATTACTACTAAAACTAGTAGATGCAAAACTTCACGAGGATGCTATACATCGTGGTCCTGCACAAGTTATACCCGCGGTGAGAAACGCAATATATGGTGCTATCACTATTTCCGATCCAACAATACTTGAACCAATGCAAAAAGTATTCATTAGCACACCACAGGAGCTCATGGGTGACGCATCAAGGGAACTTAACCAGAGACGAGCAGTAGTACGCGATATGCAAACAGAAAAAGACATGGTAAACATTGATGCCAAAGCCCCTGTTGCAGAAATGTTTGGTTTTGCATCAGCAATACGATCTGCTACTGGTGGAAGAGTACTCTGGAACACTGAAAACATAGGATTCGAAACATTGCCAAAAAACCTGCAACCTGAAATAGTAAAACAAACACGAGAGAGAAAAGGACTTAAACCAGAGCCACAACCAGCTAGTTACTATATGGACTAAAAAATCATACAATTTTTTCTTTTCATTTTTTTATTCTTTTTTTTCTTTATCTATCATTCTAAAAACAGAAGGTAAATGAATAATATAAGAACCATCTTTCTGTATAATGATAGGTTCTTCTTCTAAAAGTCCTTTAAGATCAATTTTGTATTTACCGGGTCCCTCAATATCTATTGTTTCTGGACTATCGGATTTATCTACTTCTGCTTTGATTTTTTCGATAATAGCCTCCCTGTAGCGGTCATCGGTTATAATGCTTATATCTTCTTTCCGCTCTAAAGATGTTTTTTCTTTTTGTGACTGATGTTTTTTTATCACCTGACGTATTTCTTTGGGTTTTATATCAGGCCATTTACCTGACTCATCTATTGTCTCTTTGCTTTGTGATTTCATTAACTCCATAATCGCAGTATTTATATCCTGTCCAACTTCTTCCATTTTAGAGCTTCTTTCTTTTTCATCTAATGGTTTTTTAGTGAAGAAAAAACGGTTACCCCCGCAATCGGGACAGCCTCTTAAAAGCTGAGAAGAACCTTCTTCGAATACGCGTCCACATTTAAGACATTGATGAGGCATTTTTAAATTAACTCCCTTTACCAGGTATGATTTTGGTTTGAATTATATTACTATCTTTCCGAATTGTTTTTAAAAGATTTGCAGGGCCGATAAGTGTTATACGAGGTTTTTTTATTATCCCAAAAATCTTCTGGACAAAAGTAGGTCTATCCTCGCCGTATCCCTCCATCTCAACCCCGATGAATGTATCATGCTCGATTTCTCTCATTGTGCTTTCTATAAGACTAGTTTGTTCCATAGGGGTGAGGCCATATTCCAAGACAAGAATCTTTCCTTTTTTAACTTCGTTAAGTATGAATTTTAATTTTTCATCGGAGGACAGCTGCCCTAATTTCTGACGAGATATAAGATTAACTGAGATTCCGTTGTCTTCTTTTTTTGTCATGCTTTACTACCTCCTTTTTTTCCTTCGGCGTTTTTTACTGAAATGTTTCACCATGATAGAATATAGATTGTCTGCATTGTAGCCAGTTAATGCACTAATTGGTACAACAGGGTGTTGTGGAAAAGCAGATTTTAAAGTAGCAGGACTTGAATTCTCCATGTCTATTTTGTTTGCGGCTACTAAAACAGGTAGGTTTCGTGCTTCAAGATTCCCGAGAATAGTAACATTTACCTGAGTAAAAGGATCCTGTGTGGAATCCATAACTAGCAATACTCCATCGATATCCTCAAGCCATCGTATAGATTCTATTACTCCCTCAGTGGCCTCTTTTGCTCTTCTTTTTGCCTCATCACGACTAAGACCATATGTGTTCATAAAATCTTTAAAATCTACTTTAGTAGCAATACCAGGGGTATCAACAATATCCATGAAAAGAGATGAATTACCGTTTTCTACTTTTACATCCTTTTTCCATTTAGCACGTCGTGTCTCATGAGGAATCTCAGAGACACTGCCCATTATGTCTCCAGTCCAATCACGAAGAATACGATTAGCAAGCGTGGTTTTTCCAACATTTGGTGGCCCATAAACCCCTATTCTAGCATGTTTTTTACCAAAAATCCTCTGAAGTATAGAGGAAAGATTACCTCTCCTAAACAGTCCCATCCAGTTCTTCCTCCTAGCAAATAGGTTAAATCTAGAAAATAGTATGTTAATTGTGGTTTATAATATTTTAGGAAAAAAATTTGTATAATAAAAATTGCTGTGGAATATATGGAGGACAAAACAAATCTAATCATTCAAACTCAATCTAAATTTAGTCTTAATATTAATGACTCTTTGTTTTTTATTATATGATAATGAAGATAATTATAATTACAGAGTTTTATGACAATCCTTAAATAGTAACAAATTTATTCCTTGCCATCTCTGATATAATATATTTCGGGAGGCATAATGACTATGACTGAGGAGAATAAAATGATAAAAGATATAGGGCATGTTGATTCACTAAAAGATAAACTACGTATGGTAACAACTGAGATTGACTCTATTAAAAATTCGTTTGCAAAAGGTGCAGAAGACCTGGCAAGAATACAAAACATGTTAGACTTAGGAAACTTAGAAGAAATAACCACAATGATAGAACGATATGAAGGACAGGTTGCAGAGGCTGAAAGACAAAGAATGGAAGCCACCGAGGGTGCCAGAAAATACAGTGACGAATTAGAAAAAGAAAAAGAACGTTTAATCAAACTATGGGATGCTTATAAAAACCAAGAGGAAGAACTTTCTTCTACTGAAAAAAAGATTAATGAATATGAAGAGCAAACAAGAATGGCAGAGTCTTCTAAAAAACAGTTAGAAGATGATCTTACTGCTCGTGTAAACCTGCTTACTCAAAAACTTGAGGAAAATGATGAGAAAATCCAAAAGTTTGAGGAATATGAAAGAAAAGCACAAGATTTTGATAATGTTCGTAATAATTTAGAGGGCGAAATCCATTCTCTGAAAGAAACAGTTGATAATAAAGATACAACTATTAACAATATGCAACAGCAAATTGATGAACTAAAGGAATACGAGAAACACTCAGAATATAAGGAGAAATATGATGAGTTAACCACTGAATACGAGAAAGAAAAAGATCGGTTGACTAAGCTTTATCAGTTATATGAAGAGACAGATACTGAATGTAAACGGTTAAAGGGAGAGAATCATAACTGGCAGCAATGGTTCAATTCTAATAAGGAGATATTTGATAAATTGTTTTCTGCAGCACCATCATCAGTGGTTACTATGACTAAGGAGGAGACACCTGAGGAAGAGACAATAACGCCTGATATTAATACGACAACTACAGCATTCACACCAGAGGATTTTAAACCTGAGAAGCCGAAGAAAAAGAGGAAGCTGAAATTTAAAAAATAGTAATCACATTTTTTTCTTTTTTTTTTCTTTATAGTTTTTTTTAGTTTTTCTTTCTTTGAAATTAAAAAAAAAATAGAGTTATAAAGTAATAATATATTCAAGTATCCAGTGCGAGGTCATTAGATGAACGAAGAAGATGTAAAAGCGTTTTTAGATGATTACAAAAAAGCAGATACGGAAAAAAAACTTGATATGTGGTTTTTTGCTTTAGATCAGGAGGAAATGTGGGAGGAACTATTAACAAAAATGTCAATGATTGCACAGATGCAAAATACTGCGAAAAAAACAATTGAAGAATAAAATAAGGTATATCTTAGGTGGGAATAAACAATGAATGAAGAAGATAAAAAAGCGTTTTTAGATGATTTTAAAAAAGGAGATGGTGCAAAAAGACTTGACCTGTGGGACTATGCATTAAAACAACAAGTAGTATGGGAGAATGTAATTACTGAAATTCAAAAAATCTCAAAAGAACAAGGGGTTGACAAGGAATTAGAAAAAATGATGGATGAAGCATTGAAAGATATTAAAGAAGAATGAAATAGGGGTTTCACCCCTATAACCCCGTTCCGCCTTCACTTCCTCGGCAAGCCCTATCGGTCATGCCGTATCCCCGCTCGGCGGGTCACGCTACGTCAGGTAGATGTTGCTGCTGACTGTGACAATATGCAGTTGATTTTTCCAGATCTATTAGCCCAGTAGATTCATGGTGTTCATATCCGCTCCAGAATCCACCTCGTGGATATCGTTTTCGAAATCCTGGATGGTATTCAAACATTTTCTTGGCGCTGTGAGATTTGAGCATGATTTCCGCGTCTTGGATTGAGTACCGTTTAGGGACATTGACCTAGAAATGGACGTGAACCCCTGCAAAACCAAACTCGCCGAACTCAAATCCAAACCGTTCAAGTTCACGAAATCCCTC
>JAUWGL010000021.1 GCA_030606465.1 Thermoplasmata archaeon
GAATTGATCCTGATAGATCTCCACTTATTACAAGTCTGTCACCTAGTGGTGCGCTTTTATCCCATCTTACATATGCTGATCCAGGTCCAGCTGATCCTTTTAGTATATCTGCAAAGTTAAATGATATTGTTGCTGATGGGAAACTTGCATCTAGCAAGCAATACTCTGGTATTATATCTGCTCCTCCAATATATTTTACATTTACAGATCCGCCACCGCCAGCTCCTATATTTAACTCAAGACCTGGTCCGCCATTAACACGTATATGAATTACTGCATTGCAACCACTGCTACTTGATATTGTGCCTCTAGCTTGCAATCCAGATAGCTTTCTGTAGAATACTTGTACATCTCCAGATACTTGGATATTAACATCTACGCTTGCTTTAACTATTCTTACTCTTGCTGACCAACCACCAGTAGATACTGAGACATCGCCCCAAGTTGCAAATTCTCCTACTGCATCCAGTGATAATGTTCCACCTGACCCAACGAGACTAATATCAGCTATTATACCTGATGCTTCAGCATGTATTGTTAAATGACCTGTTCCACTTATATCTACATGTATATTATCACTTAAATCAATATTACCATTTATAGTTCCAGTTGATGATATCTGAACAAATGCTCCGTTTACTACTATATGTCCTGATACAACTCCTGTGACTTGGAAGCCAAGGCTCTTTGATACTAATATACCCTGTAAACCTACAAGAGTTAGACTACCTGCTCCAGTAAAGCTACAGGATGGTACTTCAATATCCAATGGCGAGCTCATATCAAGAGAGCTAACACTAAATGAACCGCTTCCTTCTATTACAAATGTATTGATATCTCCTGTGAACGAACCGCTTCCTCCACCGTTAAATGTAGCAGATCCAAGAGTTAAATCAAAGTTTCCTCCTTTGAATGCAACACCATTAGCATATCCTCCCGCTGATGCTGAAAACTCCCATACGCCCCCAACTGTTAATTCAGCGGATCCACCAGCAGTAACGCCAAATGTTCCTGTAATTAATGAAATACTACCAGCATAACCATTACTTATATATAGTTGAATTCCAGCGCTTCCTTCCCCGTTATAACCAGTTAATTCTAGTCTACTGCTACTAAGGTATCCTTTTGCGCTTCCTGATAATGTGAATTGATCCCAACCAAGGGATATACCTCCACCTAAGAAGTGTAAACTAGTAATCGATAATGATCCTTCAGCTCCACCTTCAGCATGACCTCCAAGGTGTACAAATCCTTCACCATTTAAAATTAATGAGCTCATAGTCATTGATATAGCACCAGTAACACTTACACCCGCAATATATAGACTGATTTTTGCGCTTGCTGCAAAATATGATCCTATGTATAAAATTACTTCGCCACTAGCAACTATCTGACTTACATTTGCTTCAATTCCAGCTGCTGATACATATAAGCCTGTTATTGTGAGATAACCTGCAGCATAAAAGCTGATATGGCTTCCTAAATAAGCTGATAGTGCACCTGTTGCATATAGATATGCAAATCGAACACTGAGACCAGTTGTTGATAAATAGAATTTCTCTATTTGGATCCAGCCTTCTGCACCGCCTGCCATTGCAGATGGTGAAATTGATATAGAAAAGCCTCCTTCTGCTTCTAGTCGTACAAATCCTACGGAGGTTCCACTTAGGGATACATCTAATCTTGTGATTTCTAGTGTTCCATTAGCCGCTAATCTTATATGTCCACTTGTTGAGAAATATACGCTTACCCATCCCTCGGCTTCAATTTCTCCAACTGATGCATATATATCTGCAGGTGGTACTAATATAGATAGATTATCCATGTAGATATATCCCTCTACTCTTCCTCCAACATAACTGGATAGATCAGAGTAGACGCTAATTTCTCCAACAGCGTTTAATGTTGTAAATCCGCCTATTATAAAATCAGAACTAACATGTAATCTTGTTATGTTTAACATTGCTCCTGCTTTTGCTCGTATTATTTCTCCTAGGTGTACTTCAAATAATCCTTCTGATAGAACTAGTGATTCAATACTAGCGGTTAATGGAATTTGCCCTATGTATATGTAAAAATCTGAAAGCTCACATTGAACTGAACCTGCAACATCTAAACCACCTTCAAGGATTACTCCAGTTTCATTCCATGCGACATATATATCACCTGCAACTCCTGCGGAGAAACTAAATGATCCTGCTATTGTAAAGTTTTCTAATGCAAAATTTGTTGTGCTAACGTTAAAATTATTTAATTCAAATATTCCAGTAAAATCAATTGATCCCTCAGTGAAATTTTGATCTAAAATTATGCATGCTGAGGCATCTGCTGATAGTAAACCTATTTCTAATGTCATTTTATTTTCCTCATCAGTGTTATTTTCCTTGATTTCTATAAGAAAGTTTTCAAGTGTAAAGAATGGATTGCCATCTTGTGTAAATGCACTTGCGTTGATTTTTAAAAACCCTGTTGACAGATTCCACCAGATATCAACTGATTCTATACCTGTGGAAAGATACATTGATCCTCGTAGTGTTACTAGCCATTCTCCGTTTATCTCTAGTATTACGTCTAGTTCCATGTATCCATTTCCACCAAGTGCTATGTGTCCGGATTCTGGTACTATTACTACATTATCACTACTGTCATCACCAGTATCATCATCACCAGTATCATCACCAGTATCATCATCACCAGTATCATCACCAGTATCATCACCAGTATCATCACCAGTGTCATCATCACCAGTGGTATCATCACCAGTGGTATCATCACCAGGATCATCATCACCAGTATCATCATCACCAGTATCATCATCACCAGTATCATCACCAGTATCATCACCAGTATCATCATCACCAGTGGTATCATCACCAGTGTCATCATCACCAGTGGTATCATCACCAGTGGTATCATCACCAGTGGTATCATCACCAGTGGTATCATCACCACCAGTGTCATCAGTGGTATCATCTTGTATTATTCCAAATATTTCCAGTAGTCTTGCAAAAAAAGGAAGAGAAGCTAACCTTGGAAACCTCTCCATTAGCCTTATTAATAAATCAACAAAAAAACCTGAAGATTTTGCAGAAGATAGTCTATTATCATTATCCTCATCTGTACTATCAGCAGATATTTCAGAGATACTAGTTGAAGAAAAATCATCAGTATTTTCTTCAATTACTTCACTGTCTTTGTCATTTCCAATTACAAGGTTATCTATAACGATATCTTGCTTGTCAAAATCAAAAGCTTTAATTGATGATAAAGCCGTAGTTACTAGGAGAAATACTATTAGTATGCTTATTAATTTCTGTGATTGCTTAATATATTTATTCGCAAAAGTATCTTGTTTTTTAATATGGTCATGCATATGTTTTCCCCCCTACACTTAATTTTTAAATATAAAAATTTCTATTTTTATCGAGTATTGTAGGGATTTTATATCCATAACTAAGTATATATTTCTCATATTATATATAATTTTTCTAATATATGTCAGGAATAAGGATAAAAATCATAAAATACTAAGATTTAGCTAATAGACATGATTAACATTTTACATTATTTCATTTGACTATAGATAGGGCAAATATCAATCTAAATAGACTTCAATCCATATCTCACCAACTATCGTAAAGAAAATCGTACAATAACCATAATAATCACCAAAATAAACATGTATCTGTCCATTTAATGATAAACCAGTTGTAAAAATATATAGACGGAAATGATCGTCATACATACGAAATTGGAATAAAAGACTCCCATCGATTTCAATGTTACCAGATGTGATTATTATATCAAGATCGCCATTGAGAACAAAGTGAATGTTGCTTGCCTGAATAATAGTCTCGCTTTCTAAATACAGATCTGTTTCATTCCACGAAATATCTACTGCTCTATTGAAGTAAATTTCATCTGCTGTGAATGAAAAATTATTCATGGTAAAATTAAAATCGGTAATACTAACCTCCATGTAATTATAGCCAAATAGGTCACCATCTATATTGACATTTTTTATATCTCCGTTTAAATCCCATTCAATCCATAGTGATCCATCAAGGCTACTAGAGATATCAACATCTAAATTTCCAACTAGTGTAAAGTTAGAAAATTCATGGTTTAAATGAAGATTAATATCTATATCTGTAAATGTATCATCAACTGTTATGTGAAAACTACCACTTTTTCCCTGCTCACAGTTGAAACCACCAGTTATAACCTTACTAATCTCGATATTTATTCCATCACCATATGCGAATTTGAAGTTCTCAATAGAAAATTCTGCACTGCCATCAACAGAGAGGCTGCTGATATCATTTTTTGTAAAATTGATATAAACATAGGAATCCGTTGACTCAAAGAAGAAATGACCATTTAACATACCTGATACGCCATTTATCTCAAATACAAGGTTATCTACATTTATATCGATATATCCGCCTATCTTTACACTAATATCATTTCCGTCTGCTGTTATTTCAACGTCTCCTTGGGGTTGGCCACTACTTTTTGTGGAAGTTACGACTCTCACTGTATCATAGTCTGATGAATCAGCTGTGTTAATGACTTTAATTTCTCCGCTAAGATCAACATCATTTTCAGCAGGTGCTGTTATTGTAAATCTAACGGATCCGCCAGAACCAGGAGGTATAGTACCACTGCTTGGAGAGAATGACCATGTTCCATTAGATGGATGATCTGAGACAGCCCAGTTTAACGGTTGTGATCCTGCATTTCGTATCCAGAATGATGAGCTTATCTCCTCACCAAGGTCTAATGTAGGAAGATACATCACATCTGTTGGGTTTAACCATACTAAACCATCATATATAATAATTTGTGCATAACCACTATCTTCGTTACCTTTAGTATATTCTTCATAGTTGGTATTATTAACAAAAGTATAGGCACAATCTTCAAGATCAATATGATCTGCATGATCAGTTGGAGGATATGCTGTAACATTGACTATGGTTTCTTTCCCTGCATTTAAAATACCGTTTTGTGGTTCAAAAACCCATTCATCCATTCTCCATAGTGCATATATGTCAGGATCATCTCCTCCAGTTCCAACGTCTGTATCCCAATAAAGTGTATAAGGATGATCCTCATCAGCTTTATTTTTAACCTTAAATGAGAAGTGGAGTTTACCATTTTCATCTACTTCATCATAATTGAAAACTACTCCGTTCATTCCACTTGGAGACATGTCTATGTAGTTTCCTTTCATCACAACAATTGTTACATCATCATCTACATCATCATAACCCTCTAAAGAGACAACAACGCTTGCGTGATATTCTCCCAAAGCATAATCTGGTAGGTGACTAACTGGAACAGTTACTTCTGTTTTATCCGTTGTAATTTCATAACTAGTTCCCTCACCAAATGAGAAAGTATATGTATATTGTGTTCCTGGTTCACTTTCGACAGCTATTGGTGGTGCATACCAGGCCTCAAATAATACATCCTCTACTCCTCCTTTAGGTGTCTTAAAAGTGGTTGGTCTGTCAACTTTGTCATCCATCAAAAGCACAACAGCTCCATTTGTAGAGAAATCTGTGAGAGGAATCCAATCGCCATCCTTAGGTTTAATCATTATATGTGCATTTATCTCACCAGAGAGATCTATGTCAATATCTGATACAGTGATTACTCCGCCTTCATTTGAAATGTAACCACTAAACTCAAGTTTACCATGTGCCTCTCCAATAACTTTTATTGCATCTTCTACGACAACTGCACCATCAATGTCTTTTAGATCAAAGATAGCATTAATCTTTCCATCATTATCCACATCTATGTCTAGCCTTACGTTTATAAAACCTCTAAATTTAAGTTCAACAACATCAGGAACTCTAAATTTAATCCAAGAGTGAGCATCAGCAGAAAGGTAAAGGGATTTATGTCCTTCTGTACTGAGAAGATCCCCCTCAAGAAGTTTCTTTTGTTGCAGTAAAATATTGAATCCTCCTGGGCTGAGGATGATATCGATGCCTAAAATAGTTACTGTGGTCTCTTCATTGGCAGCTCCGCTTAAATAAAGCCAACTAAGAAAAGTTGGATCAAACCAGCATTCAAGAGAAATAGAACCACTGATAGAGATATCTGGGATTCCTATCTCCTTTACGTTAACATAATCAAAATGCCATGCTCCTGCTAAAGTTATTATTGGCATTAATCCAAATCCCATTGCATTATGATGTGGGTTAACACTAAAAAATATAAATCCTGAATCGCCGCCTCCGCTAAGCCCGTATAACATGAGGAAGTCTGGTCCTAGATACAGATAATCTAGAGTTATATTATCTGCAGTATCTATTGTAACGCCTCCAGGTATCTCTTCAGAAGTGTCTGCAATCAATGTAACTGTTGTTGGACCTGATACTTCAAGACCTTCAAGACCGATAACAAAAATTCCAATATCGACCCAAAGTGTGTTTATAACTAGTTCGGAATCTCCTCCTATATTTGCCGAGGCAGTAATAACGCCATCAGTAATTTCAACAATAAATTCTCCTTCGCCAATGAAACTGATGTCAGATGCATTAATGGAAAACGGAAGAATTGAACGTGGAAGGTTAACATCAACATTGATATTTGAGATAACAATATTTGTAAATGAACCACTAGCAGTAAATACAAGATCCTCACCCTCGGTATAAAGCCCTATTTCTAGTAAATCACCAGAAATTGTAAGTTCTTCCATAGATACATCAATAATGTTTTCTTGGTATTTTAAGACAAAATCAGTAACAGAAATAGAACCTGAGACTTCTAAACCAAAGTCTGCATCAAATAACCATTTACCTGATTCATTCCAGGCAATACCAATAGTTCCAGATGCAGAACCTGATATATCAAGATCAATAGATGCCTGTAGTGTGATATCAAAAAGATCTGTTATATCTAAATCCATATCAACATCAAGCATACCACTAGTACCTTCTGCTATATACAGTATCAATTCACCAGATGCATCAGCTGTATTAAGTGTGAAAGTAGCAGAAATCTTAGGAATATTAACCTCTATTTTATCCTTCATCCGGAAATGGAAATCATAAAGACCAACAACTCCACTGCCATCAAAGTAGTAGGTTTTGTTACCATCAACTGTATCCCAAGATATGTTAAATACATCATTTGTTGTTTTTAATTTTATAGCACCAGATATAGTTCCAATTAATTCATCATCATCCCAGTATGTGGAATCAAATGAGAAAAATGCAGAGTTATCTCCTTTGATTAATACATATCCCCAGTCACCATAGTCATGCCATTCCACATCGGTTATATTTAATGAAAAATTATACCAATGAGTAATTGTCCCGGTTTCATCAATATTTGTTCTTTTAAATTCGAAATTGTTGAATTTTAATGATAGATTAGTTATTTTTACACCGTGAACGATATCAAAACGGCAGTATCCTGAGACGTTTTTATCTTCTTTAACAATTGATAAACTACTGTCAATGCTTCCTTCTTTTGTTTTTTCTAAATGATCCATGGTTATTGAGTATTCGCCGTTAAAAGATGGTAGATAACTTATCATTTTTATATCTAGATTATAAATCTCAAATGATTTCCCTGCAAGTAATATCTCAGCATTTCCTTCTTTTAGTCCATTAAAGTATATCTCAAATGGTTTGTCCTCTGTCTTTTTAAGAGTTAATGATGCATCAAGAACTCCGTTATCTGGTCCATTTCCTAATAATGATAGTGAAATATTATACATGCTATGTTTTAATGAGAAATATCCCTCAGATAGATCAAGTTCCATAAAAACATCAATTATTGCATCTTCTGATAATGCGCTGAAGTCTAATGATCCGTTTCCTTCATCTTCCAAATGAACATTAAATGAGACACCTTCTCCTTCTGTATATATACTAACATTTGCTTTTCCTTTTTTAAGTAAGAATAATCTATCGCGGTTCCATTCTATTTTTGCTTTTGTAAACATATTTGAAAAATATGCTTTGTTTATGGGGTTTTCAAAATCATCACATACTCCTATTTCATCTACTGCTTCGCCATGTGCATCAAACTCGATAAAACCCTCTCTACCTGATTTAGATGATAATGTAACAAGTTCTGGTACTTCCTTTACATATGCATATGTTGAGTTAGCACCCTCTGTTATTGCTATATACATATCTACTTGTGAATCACCAGATCGTTGTCTTTCAAATTCAAATATCCTTTTTCCAAGACTCTTGCCTCTACTTAGGGATATCTCGGTTTCAACTGCAGGATTATACAGTGTTTTTGAGTATACCTCTGAAACAACTGTGTCTCCATTCATTTCTGCAAGACCTGATAATAGGTTTAATTTTTCTTTACCAGTAGTTGTTGCATCTGGTATCATAGCGAAATGAAAACCTGCTTTTTTTCTGGGATAAATTAGATTTGGTATGAATTTGAATATTACATCACATTTCTCTGGAGTTTTTTCTCCCTCTGGCGATTGATATCCAAATCGTACTCGGTCACCAGATAGGTTTTTTACTAATATTCCTGGGAAGTATAATTCTGCGTATCCTTCAAAAAATGCGTTTTCATCTAATTGATTGAAACCAGTTAGTTGTCTTATTGTTAGTTTAAAGTTTATTGATAATGACAGAGGTCTTGCAATCCCCGGTAGTATTGTATATCTTACGCCTATGTCATTTCCGTTTTCTCCATCGACATCTATTTTTGTTTCAAAAAATAGTTTTAATCTTGTTTCTTTTTCCTGTCCGTTATAATTTGTGTAAAATCGTAATGTTGGATCATTTGCTCCTAGAGCAGTGTAACTTTGTAATGTTTTTATTAAAGATGTCGTTGGCCGTCTACTAGCAATAATATTGTTTGTTTCCTTGGAGTTGTCTTTTGATTGTTGTTCTGATAGCTGGTTTATTAAATCATTTGTTTTTTGATTTAGCCCTTCTATTTTTTCTTTAAGTGTTGTTTCTGAGTTAAACCATTTAGCGCTAATTGTTGTTGAAAAAACCGTTGTTGCTAAGAAAAAAACAATTAATATGCTTATTACTTTCTTTATTTTTTCATGCATATGAGTTCCTTATCCAAATTTTTATTCGTAATGGGAAATATTTTTTTCCATATTATATATTTATCTCTAATGGTATATATATTTTATTATATAAATTTTCACTAAAGCTTAAATATTAGTCAAAAAACAGTTATTTTTTAAAATTTTTAATTATCTTGACTTTGTCAGATTAGCAAAGGTCAATAAGTATCTGCTAAATATTACAACCCCCAT
>JAUWGL010000016.1 GCA_030606465.1 Thermoplasmata archaeon
GCTTGATGTAGGAATGAATGGTCTTGTTAATAATAAAATTAGTTTTAATGATTTGAAAAAAGAACTCAAAGAACCAACAGATAAAAGATTGTTTGCAATTGTTGAGGCAATAAGACAAGGGTACTCTATTGATGAAATTTATAAATTTTCAAAAGTAAATCCATGGTTTTTATACAAAATAAAAAACGTTGTAGAAACTGATAAAAAATTACAAAAATACAAATTTCAAAAAATCCCAACTAGTCTTTTAATGGAGGCAAAACAAAAAGGTTTTTCAGATAAACAAATAGCTATTGCTACAAAAGGTAAAGAAACTGATGTTAGAAGACGCAGGAAAAAACTTGGAATAACTCCTGTTGTAAAACAAATTGATACACTTGCAGCTGAATATCCTGCAAAAACAAATTATTTGTATCTAACATATAATGGTTCTAAAGACGATATTGATTTTAACACAAAAAAACAAGTAATTGTACTTGGTGGTGGAGCTTATCGAATCGGATCTTCTGTTGAATTTGATTGGTGTTGTGTAAACTCTGCATCCACTTTAAGAAATATCAAATACAAAACAATTCTAATAAATTGTAATCCTGAGACCGTTAGTACTGATTATGATATTTGTGATACGCTCTATTTTGATGAGCTCTCTTTTGAACGTGTTTTAGATATTTGTGATAAGGAAAAACCGTTAGGTGTTATTGTATCAATGGGTGGTCAGATTCCTAATAATCTTGCATTGCCACTTTATAATTCAGGAATTAGGATTCTTGGCACTTCACCACTTGATATTGATCGAGCAGAAGATAGACATAAGTTTTCAAAACTTCTCGATACTCTTAATATTGATCAACCTGAGTGGGAGGAGCTTACTAGTATTGAAGATGCTGAAAAGTTTGCAGGAAGAGTTGGTTACCCTGTGCTTGTTAGACCTAGTTATGTTCTAAGTGGAGCTGCAATGAGTATCGCGCTTAGCAAGCAGGAGCTTAAACAATATTTGAAAAAAGCTTCTGAAATTGGTGAGGATCATCCTGTTGTCATTAGTAAATTTATAACAAATGCAAAAGAAATTGAGTTTGATGCTGTTGCAAAAAAAGGTAACTTGTTTTGTTATGCAATTTCTGAACATGTTGAAAATGCTGGTGTTCACTCAGGTGATGCAACTATTGTTCTTCCACCTCAAAGAACTTATCTGGAAACTATGAGGCGTGTAAAAATTATTGCAAAAAAAATTGCTAAGGCTCTAAAAATTACTGGTCCATTTAATATTCAATTTATTGCAAAAGATAATGATGTAAAAGTTATTGAGTGTAATTTACGTGCTTCTCGTAGTTTTCCTTTTGCGTCAAAGGTTCTTAAAATAAATTTTATTGATAAAGCAACAAAGATAATCATGGGTAAACAAATCCCTGAAATTGATAAATCATCATTTGATTTAGATTATGTTGGTGTTAAAGCTCCACAGTTTTCTTTTACACGTTTGAAAGGTTCTGATCCTGTTCTTGGTGTTGAAATGGTATCAACTGGCGAGGTTGCTTGTATTGGAGATGATTTCGATGAAGCTTATCTAAAAAGTTTTATTTCAGTTGGGCTTAGAATTCCAAAGAAAAATATTCTTTTATCAACCGGCCCAATCAATAGTAAAGCTGAGTTTCTTGAAGGAACTCGTTTTTTAGATCAAATGGGTTTTAAATTTTATGCAACCAAAGGAACTGCTGATTTTATGAAAGCAAATGGAATCAATGCAGAAGTTTTGTATTGGCCGCTTGATGAAAAAGAACCCAATACGCTTACTTACATTGCTGACGGTAAGATAGATCTTGTAATAAACATTCCAAAAAATATTGAAAGAGAAGAATTAGACAATGATTACCTTATCCGGCGAAAGGCAGTGGATTTCGATATTCCGCTAATTACTAATTTACAACTTGCAAAAAGATTTGCAGAAGCACTTTATAGAACTAAACCTGAAGATTTAGAAGTAAAAAGCTGGGATGAATATAATTAGCTATTTGTTATCAATTGTTTACTTTGTTTTAAATTACTTTACAATAAAAATTAGGAGAATGCAGTTTTTGGAATGGGTGTTGGACGACTTGCTCAGTTTCTGCTATGATCCACAAAAATAATAGAGATATAATGTAGATGAAACATGATTTGCATATCCCTATACATAGTCAGCTGCGAAAAAGACACTTAAAAGCATACTTGTTTCTTTAATTTGCAGAGAATGGGAAGGGATGAAGCCCAATTTTTAAATTTAGAGAATACCCATCCAATTATCCCCTCTAAATCACCTCTTCTCCTTCCCTTCTTGGTATTTTAAGTGATCAATTTTTGTTGTTTTTACAAAAGATTTAATAACTAATTAATTGATTAACAGATGTTAACCTGTTTTCTGTGGGGGTAAGCAATATGATGAAAATAAATAAATTTTTAACTATTGTAATACTGACACTGTTTCTTATAGCATCTATGACTTCGGCTTTTGGAATAAAAAAAACATCTGAACAAACTGAAGATCTGATATTTGAATTTTCTTTTACAAAACCAAAATTGGAGAAAATAACAGTTAAAGGGGAAATATATGATAGAATTACTATTGATAGTCTTCCAAATTCTTATGATCTTGGAGAACCATGTTTACCAGTAAAACCAGTTAAAATACTCCTGCCACAGGGTAGAGATGTGGAAAACATTGAAGTTTACACATCTGATAAATATAGTTTGGGCACTAGTTTTAATGTTCAAGTAGGAGGCAGAGTTGTTCCTATAACGATGAAAAAACATGTTACAGGAGAGCGAGACAGTATTCCTAGTGTGGTCTCTGATTCTCTGTATTCAAATATTGGTGTCTATATATGTAGAGGTTTTTCAATTTTACATGTAAATTTATATCCAGTTCAATATGATCCAAATGTTGGAGAAATTTCCTACTACAATAATATGAGACTGGTTGTAGAAACAAAAGAATCATCGGTTAACAGAGCATTCCGTGGGCTTTCAAAGGATTACAATCTTGTTGAAAATATTGTGGATAACCCATCATATGTTAGTACTTACACATCTGGGAAATCTAGTATAACACAGGTGTATGATTATATTATAATAACAAATAGTGAACTAAAGAGAGCAAAGGGGGAATACACGTTTCAGGATTTAATGGAATATAAAGCTTCTAAGGGGATGAATCCAAAAATCGTTACAGTTGGAGAAATATTACTCAACCCAGATTATAGGGTTAATGGTCAATGGGGTGATAGCAACCCGAGTAATCCATTCTATCAAAGTGAAATCATAGGTAGCCCTGATTTATTTGATGATAAACCAGCGAAAATCCGTAATTTCATCCGTTATGCATATAAAGAATGGGGTACTGATTATGTACTTCTCGGCGGTGATGCAGATGTTGCAAATAGCGAAGATAACATTATTCCACTTCGAGGTCTTTTTGCAAATGAATCAGGTCTACCTTTGAATAATTACATGGGTGAGGAGGAAGATGATATCCCCTCCGATGTGTATTATGCCTGTCTTGATGGAAATTTCAACTATGACTGTGATATGCATTTTGGAGAATGTGCAGTTAGAAACGATTTAACCGAGGTTGATGAGGCAGATTTATATTCAGAGGTATGGGTTGGACGAGCATGTGCAGATTCAGAGGAGGAAGTATCAAACTTTGTTATGAAAACCCTAAAATATGAGCAATATACAGATGTTTCAGATTTTGATGATATATTATTCGTTGGTGAATATCTGGGTAATCTATTTTACTATCCATATGGTGGTTACTACAAAGATGACATGGAACATTTAGTACCATCACAGTTTAATTTACATAAATTTTATGACTATAGTCATCCAGATAATAACTGGTATCCAGAAGAGCTGGCCGATGAGATATACACTATTAAACCACAGATTATCAATCATGATGGACATGGATACGTTGACTACATGTTCAAAACAGGTAGTTATTTCTTCCGTGAACTAACAAATGAGAAACCATTCTTTGTGTATTCTCATTCCTGTCTAACTGGTTCATTTGACAACTGGGGTCCCTGGGGTGGATATCAAGAGGATGACTGTATCGCAGAGATTCTAACATGTGAAAGCCCCTATGGTGCTTTTGCTTGTATATTGAACGCACGGTATGGTCTTGGAAGTGAGGACAGCCCTTTTGCTCCATCGGGAGGTTATGATGAATCATTCTATGAAGCATTGTTTGTTGAAAACATAAAAGAACTTGGACGTGCAAGTCATTACTCCAAGGAGGACAATGTGTGGCGTATTGATGAAAATGGTTACAGATGGTGCTATTATCAGACAAACTTGTTTGGAGACCCCGAGTTGCGCATTAAGGACCCAGCTGAGGAACGACCAAACAAGCCTTCCAAACCCCAGGGGGAGACTAATGGAAAAACAGGTGAAGAGTACACATTTACCAGTAGCAGCACGGATCCAAAAGGAAGCCAGCTACTGTACCTATTTGACTGGGGAGATGGAAGTAACAGTGGTTGGCTTGGTCCATTTGAGTCAGGTGAAACTGCAACTGGTAGTTATACTTGGGATTCATCTGGTAGTTATCAGGTGAAGGTTTGTGCGAAAAACATGGATGGAATCATAAGTGAATGGTCTGATCTGCTTAGTGTTAGTATGCCAAAGAATAAGATGCTATCACATAATATTCTGTTTTTCCAGTTTTTAGAAAAAATCTTAAATCAGTTTCCATTGTTAGAAAAACTATTATCAATTTTTAATTATTAAATCAAAAAATCTACGAATTTAAACCTATTTTTTGAACCCTTAATTTTTTTTCATTTTGACATTTTGACACATCAGGTTTAAATATAATAAGCTAGAGAAATCAGTATTGCCCCTAAAAAAACTGGAGTTGATATATTTGGAAACAATGGTTGAATTGGATAAGGAGAAGAAATGTATTTGCCCGAATTGTGGAACAGAAATGAACCGTTCACAAGACAGTTCAGCTGATGTATATGTATGTCCAGAATGTGGATGTACTATTGCGGCTGAAGAGCAAAATTTTGATTCTATGAACAGTTGTCCAAACTGTAATCAGCCTTTAGATGGCAATGAATGTCCGCATTGTGGTTATTATCTAGGATCAGATTTCGAATAAATATTTTTTTCACTGTTTTTTCTTTTTTTAATTTATTAGTTTTTTTGATTCTTTTTATTTCTATCAGAAGTTTTTTTTAGTTTAACAGAATGTTAATAATGGAGTTATTGATTACAGAAAAACCATCTGGGGGTAAAACTATGATAGAGAAAGACGATATTGAAACTGTTTTTTCAGAAGAACTTGAATGGATCAAAAACAAGGAGTTAAGAGATAAAGTTGTGGACGTTTGGAAAGAAGCTGCTGATCGTGGTAAATGGAAAAAACTTGATGATGCGCCTTTTACTCTTCTTTTTGAAAATTCAGGTAAATTAACTGATCATACCAAGCGAATTACAGGTCTTGTAAAGAGTATTTTTGATCAACGTGATGAAAACATCAATGGGGATTATTTGATTGCGGGGGCTCTTCTGCATGATGTTGGAAAACTCCTAGAATATGAGCTTAAAGACGGTAAATATGTGAAATGTGATTATGCAAAAAAATTCCGTCATCCTGTATCCGGAGCTTTGCTTGCAAAAGAACTTGGTCTCCCTGATGAAATCGTATACATTATTTATGCACATTCAAAAGAAGGAGATATAACAGAGAGAAGTCCTGAGTCAATTATTGTTAATCATTGTGATTTCATAGATTTTGAGATAAAAAAATCTTTGGTGTAAATTTATGAAAGTTGAGAATGCCGCTGGTAGGCTAATTGAAACAGATATTTCTGGTAAAACATTTAAACCATTTTCAGGTGCACATAAGCATACTTATTCTTCGAAGGTTATTAGTCTATCTGATGCATTAAAAAAATGTGGTCTGAAGGATGGCATGTGTCTTTCTTTTCATCATCAACTTCGTAATGGAGATCATGTTGTTAACAGGACTCTTGAGACAGTGCGTGATCTTGATGTTAAAAATATTATGATGGCTCAGACTGCTATTTTTAATGCTCATGAGCCAGTTATAGATTTTATCAAGGATGGTGTTGTAAACCGTATAGAAGGAAGCTTGAATGGTGTTGTTGGAGATTATATTTCTAGGAACCCGCTTTCTTATCCAGTTGTTTTACGTTCTCATGGTGGACGTTGGGCAGCAGTTAAAACTGGTGAGATACATATTGATATAGCAGTTATTGCTGCTTCTGCTGCTGATGAACGAGGTAATTGCACTGGTGTACTTGGTAAGAGTGCGTTTGGCCCTATTTCTTATTCAGAGATTGATGCAATGTGTGCAGATCACGTAATAATTGTTACTGATAATGTTGTTGATTATCCATGTAAGTATCAGGAGATTCAGGAGAGATCTGTTGATTATGTAGCTAAAGTAGACTGTATTGGTGATCCTAATAAAATTATGTCTGGTACAACAAAAATAACTGATGATCCAATGAAGCTTAAAATTGCTCATGATTGTGTTGATCTCATGGATGCTGCTGGTTTGATTAAAGACGGGATGATTTTCCAGTCTGGTGCTGGTGGGATATCTCTTGCAGCTATGAAATATCTAGGTGAAAGACTTGAAGAAAAAGATATAGTTGCCTCAACTGCTACTGGTGGCCTTACACAACTTATTGTTGATATTTACAAAGCAGGTCGTGTTAAAAATCTTTATTATTCTCAGGTTTTTGATGGTTATTCTGTGAAATTTGTTCAAGATACTTTGGAGATGCCTGCGGATATTGGTCATTATGCTGATCCTACATCTAAAGGCAGGACCATTGATGGTTTAGATACTGTAGTTCTTGGTGCTACAGAAGTAGATACTGATTTCAATGTTAATGTTAACACACATAGTGATGGACGTCTGTTGCATGGTATTGGCGGTCATCAGGATACTGCTGCAGGATCATCACTTTGTATTATTACATGTCCTGTTTATCGTAAAACAAATCCGATTGTCCTGGAGAAGGTTACGACAATTACAACACCAGGTGACGTGGTTGATGCTATTGTCACAAATGAAGGTATTGCAATTAATCCAAAAAGAGAAGATCTCATTGAAAAAGTAAAAGGAAAAATCGATATTGTTCCGATAGAAGATCTTAAAGATATGGCTTATGATGCAACAGGTGGTCCTCAAGAGTTAGAATTTGAAGATCAGCTTGTTGGTTGTACTAAATGGTTTGATGGAACCGTACTTGATATAATTAAAAAAGTTAAAGGGTTGAATTAAAAAATGAAATGGACTACCCGGATTACAAAAGTAGAGCCAAATCATCTGGTGACAAAAGGTTATAGGCAGGAGGATTTGATTGGAAACATACCGTATCCTCATGTTGTTTATCTCCTATTAAAAGGTGAATTACCATCAGAGGAACATGGTAAGATGATAGATGCAATATTAACTGCTTGTATTGATCATGGAGTAACACCGCCTTCTGCTATGGCATCACGTGTTGTTGCATCAGGAGGAGTACCACTTCCAACTGCTGTTGCCGCTGGAGTTCTTTCAATTGGTGATGCACATGGTGGGGCAATTGAAAAGGGTGCGAAATTCCTGCAAGAAGGCATAATTCGGATGAAAAAAGAGAATAAAACTATTGATGAGATGGCAAAGATTCTAGTTAAAGAATGTAAAGAACAACATAAACGTATTTTGGGTTTCGGTCATCGTGTTCATACTTCAGACCCTAGAACAAAACGGCTTTTTTTACTTGCCAAAGAGTTAAGAATCTCTGGGAGCCATCTAGCTCTTTCAAACGCAATTGAAATAGAACTTGAGAAATCATCTGGCAGAAAACTTTCGATTAATGTTGATGGTGCTATTGCTGCGATTATTTCTGATATGGGTTTTGATTGGAGGCTTGGAAAAGCTTTTTTTCTTCTTGGCCGTGTCGCAGGTCTTACTGCACAGGTTTATGAGGAGCAAACTGAGTTTAAACCCATGCGGAAAATGTTTGATGTAGAGTCTGAGTATGATGGACCAGAAGAAAAAGACTTACCTTAAATTTTGAGATGGGGGAGAAATATATGGGAAAGACAATGATTCAGAAGATTTTTGAAAAACATTCTGATAATGAGGCAAACGTTGGAGATATAATTGATATCGGTATTGATGTTCGTGTTGCCAGGGATTTTGGTGGTGCGAATGTAGTTAAAAACCTTGAAGAAAACAATCTATCTTTAGATGATCCAAGTAAAACGTTTTTTACTTTTGATTGTAACCCTGGTGGTTGCGATCAGAAATATGCTGCTAATCAACATATCTGCAGATTATTTGCTCGTAAAAATAATGTCAAAGTTTTTGATATCAACAGTGGCATTGGTACTCATATAGTAATAGATGAAGGAGTTGCAAAACCAGGGTCTACTGTTATTTCAACTGATTCACATGCAAATATACTTGGTGCATATGGTGCGTTTGGTCAGGGTATGGGTGATCGAGATATTGCTCATGCATGGGCACATGGAAAGATATGGTTTAAGGTTCCGCCAACAGTTAAAATCGTTCTCAAAGGAATACCATCAAAGTCTGCTTCTCCAAAAGATATTGTTTTAAAAATGTTGCAGGATCTTGGGGCTAATGGTCTTCTTGGATATGCTGCTGAGATATATGGAGGATACATAGATGATTTGTCTCTTGATGGCAGGATAACTATTGCCTCTATGACTACTGAGATGGGGGGAATAATTCTTTTGTTTCCATCTAAAGATGGTGTAAAAGCAGATGCTGATGCTGTTTATGAAAAAACAATAGAAATTGATATTGATGGATTGCAGCCGATGATTGCGCGTCCTGGTCATCCAGAGGATGTTGTAAGCGTTGAAAGTGTAAAAGAAGAAAAAGTTGATTCTGGTTTTATCGGTTCTTGTACTAATGGTCGTATGGAGGATATGAGAGCAGTTGCAAATGTTTTGAAAGATCGTAAGATTGCACCAGGTCGTGTTCTTAAAATTGTTCCAGCAACAGATAAAATCTGGAAACAATGTCTAAATGAAGGCCTAATCAAGATTTTTAAAGACGCAGGTGTCCTTGTTGGTTCTGCGGGTTGTGCAGGATGTGCAGCAGGTCAAATTGGGCAAACCGGATCTGGAGAGGTAGCAGTTTCATCTGGTAACCGTAATTTTGTTGGTAAACAAGGACGTGGTGATATCTATCTAGCAAGCCCTGAAATTGTTGCTGCATCACTTGTTGCAGGTTATATTACAACAGTTAAAGATATACCAATTACTGCTGAACAAGTAATTATTCCAAGTGGAAAAACCTATAAATCGAAACCTAAAACTAAATCAGTTGAAGCTCCTACAAAAATTGAAGGTCGTGTATGGGTGATACAAAAGGATAATATTGATACTGATATGATTTTTCATAACAGATATTTGTCTATTACTGATATCTCTGAGATGGGGCAATATACTTTTGATAATCTAGAGGGTTATAAGAGTTTTGCAAAACAAGCCAAACCTGGAGATATAATTGTTGTGGGTAAAAATTTTGGATGTGGTAGTAGCCGTCAACAAGCTGTGGATTGTTTTAAATCACTGGGTATAAATGTTATCATTGCAGAATCATTTGGTGCGATATATGAGAGAAACGCTATCAATAGTGGTATGCCAATACTTGTCGGCGAGGATATAACAAATTTGATTAATGATAAAGATGAAATAACTGTTGATTTCA
>JAUWGL010000046.1 GCA_030606465.1 Thermoplasmata archaeon
AGGCCTACCGATCTCACCTATACCAATACACATGTTTTCTTCACAAAGCCTTGCAGCTTCATCCATTCCTTTTTTCATAATTTCAACAGCAATATCTCTTCCAAATCGTTCCAACAACTTTAGATAATCAACAGGATAAGGGCCAACTGTTACAAAAACACCAACATCAACATTTGACTGTATCTCCTCAGCCATTTCCAAAGTCTTCTGATAACACAACTTATAACTTTTATTTTTAATCACTAAATCTGTCATTGGCAACTGACATAAAACAAAATGAGTACCACCTGCTTTTTTAAAATCATGTACTGCATCCAAAAAACGACCATCCCGCCGCAAATGAAGATGATTATCAAACAATATCATTTTAGATTTCCACCTTATCAAGGAGAGTCAATTCAATATATACAAAACTATTAGATAACAATTATCAATTTATTAAAAGAAGAATAAACGGGGGATTAAAATTTGTGTTTATTATAATGCCTCTTTTTAACATAATAAGATAATTCACGTTTTTTTTCAGATTCCTTTCCAGTTATCATCTCAATTGTACCCTGCGCAAGAACCCAACCGAAATAACCCATAAAAAACGTAAAAAAACCTGCAATACTGTAACCTACAATTATCTGTATATAACTATCCCCACCAGTCAAAAACAACATAAATATTCCAACAATAATAAACAAAAATATTAGGAGAAAAACCCATCTCAAAGCATGAATCGTGACCTTCATCGTTTTAATCGGAAGATCTTCAAAAGATATTTTTTTATCCATAAATCTCGAAAGATTGTTCTGATTGTTTTTTCTTTTCGGCAAATTTTCTCCTCCTATACAAATAAATCTATATATTGAGTGATCCCAAAAAAAAGTAACTCAAAGTAGATATAAAAAGCTAATTCGCAGATACACATGCAGGTATAAAACAGATACATATGCATATTAAAAAAATTGTTGTATAATAATCAAAATAGGCTCAAGGAAATTATTACTTATTTAATTTTCAAAAGTTTTAATAGCGGATAACAACTTTATGTATCGTGAAGGAGAGGAAATGAATCCCAATAAAGAGGACAGTTTAAACGAAGATTTTTTTCTAACTACAAAAAATGAAAAAACAACAAAAGAAGAAATCCTAGATGAAAATTTTAAGAATGTTAAAGGCCTAAAAGAAAAAAAATCAGAAGATAAAAAAACAATCATGAAAAAACCCTTCCTAAAATCAGGTATTATATTAGTAATTGTAGCAGTAATATGCTTAGGAATCATTTATGCTCCATGGGCCTATGTTAAATGTGATTCAGATTACGAAGATGGAAAGGTAGATAAATTCATTTTTAAAAACTGTGATGAAGATGATATTGGATATGATAATGAATCACAAAAAATTATCAATATTTTTGAATCAAATAATTGTAGCAATTCCAGTTGTAACTACGTTGGGTTGACTTTTGATGATTTTAGTAACACACCAAAAATAACATTTTATGGTTTTAGTTTCTTGGCATTATTAGGCCTGATTTTTATAATCTTCCAACTAATAGAAAGAAAACATAGTTTTTCTGTTGAGAGGTTTACCATTGTTCATTCCATTTTTTCCACAGTTACAATAATTGTAAGCACGTTTCTCTTTGTGTTAATCATAAAATTTTTTGGGATTTATTTTCTTTTATATTATAATGATCCTTTTCTCACTACAAAAAACATTGTATTTGTTTCTCCTGTAGCAGTCACATTACTTTTTACTTTAGCAGCTATCATAAAAGTGACATTTAGTATTATGAAAATAAATTGTATAGAACTAGAAAAGAATCTTAATACTAATGAACCAAAAAATCCTTTTTTCATTTACAAAGGTGGGAGTAAACTATAATGAAAAAAGTTTTAACTGATAAGGTTGGAAAACTAACAGCGTGGATTATGTTTCTAAGCATAATTGGTCTAGCATTCACTTCAATTCTTCCATGGATTTCAGTTACAGAAACCACACCAGTTGAAGGAGAATTATTTTTTAATCTAGAGATGATGGAGAAAAGTCATAATGAAGATATAATTAATTTATCTGAAAAAATAAATCTAATTGATACCTCGTTTTTTCTTGTGTTAATATTTAGTATTTTATCATATCTTAGTTTTATAATTTATAGATCTCGAACGTGTTCCTCATTTGCGCAATTAATGATAATTGTAGGGGGATGTGCTATCATAATACTCAGTGTTTTAATCATTTTTTCAAATTTTAATTTCATAAAAACCGTTGAAGATATTGAGGGCATATCAGCATCTTATATGTTTACCTCCATCAAATATGCTTATATGCCTTTAATTGTAGGTGTTGGGTTGTTAATAAGTTCAGTATCCTATACAGGGATTGTTGTTTTTTATTCAATTAGATATTTTAGAGATCAATTAAAGCAAAAAAAATCAACACAAAAAACATCTGAGCCGGAGAAAATATCAAAGAAAACTACTGAAAAAGATGAAGAAAACATAACAAAAACCATGTTATTAAAAGAAGATTTAAGAAAAAAATCAACAGAGCATTTAACATCCGAATGTACAGAAATCGAAGACTGGTTAAAAGATGAATTACAAAATATTGAAAGCCCAACTAAAAACATCAAAGAACAGATGGAAAAAGAGGAAGAGGAAACCAAAGAAGAAACTAAAGAAAAAGAAGAAGATGAATGATTGATTATTGAAGCTGATGCTGAAGCCATTGAAAAAGCATTAAAAAAACACACAGAAGAAGATCTTCAGATAGAAAAAGAAGAACCTGAAACAACAGATGAAGAAGAAAAAATTAAAGAGGAAAAATCTCAAGAATTAGAAAAAGAAAATCTCCCATTAAAAAAACCTATAGCAGAACCATTTAAATCTGAAGAGAAAAAAATAGAAACTGAAATATCCGAAGATACCACCGATGATTATAACTCGTTTGAAAAAGTACTATCCTCTGCAATCGAAAAGAAGCAGAAAGAAAGGAAAAAAACAGATATTAGTAATCAGGAAACCGAAACATCTGAAACGATAGAAAAGAAGGGTATTCAAGAGGAAGACTCTGAAGAAATAGAAAAAACTGATACTTCAGAGGTTGATACAAAAGAAAATAAAAGTTCTGAGTTAGATGATGAGAAGAAAATGTTTACTGTACGTTGCCCAGAATGTAAAAATGTGTTCACTGTTGAAAAAACTGGAGAGGTTACAGATATTAAATGCCCAAGGTGTGGTAAGGAAGGCGTTGTAAGATAAAAAAAAATAGGAAATATTTATCAATTTTATGATTTTGCAATTATACTGATGACATCTCCATCTTTTAGTTTGTAATCTGCACCTATTACACGATGTGTTCTTGCATTTATTGCTCGTATAAAATGTTCTCCTATGTCGGTGTGAACTTTGTAGGCTAAATCTTTGGCATTACTTCCACATGGCATTAGATAGGCATCTGGGAGAATTCTACCTTCTTTATCAGATAGATGTGTTTCATCCTCTACAGGATAAACCACTATTAAATTTAGCATTTTCACTGATTCTTCTATACATTTTTGGACACCGGTAGAGCCATATTTTTGTAAAACATTGGTTTTAATGTAATTTAACCCCTTAAGCTGTTTTTCAGTAAGATCTGACTCCTTCAATATTTTAAAATCACTGCTTCCGGGTTTGTAATCAATCAACTCTTTTTCTGAAGCATGGGTAAGCGCAAGCTCTGATTCAGCACTTGTAGGGACAACTGTGTATCCTCGGTTTCTAAGTTCATCTGCCTTGATCATAAAATCATCAGATGCAATGTCGCATTTGTTAAATGCTAGAAGCATGGGTTTACTGGTTTTTCTAACCAAGTCTGATAGTTTTAAAAGTTCATCGTCAGACCATTGCGAGGGTTTATCTTTATTAAGATCTGTTTTTCTTATCGCATTGTAAATATGTTCTTCTTTTATGCCAAGGCCTGTCAGTTTTTCTGCGAGCATTACATCAATTTTTTTTCCTTCAAGTTCACTTCGTCGTGCTATACTCTCCCAGCTTTTTTTGATGATATCATTAAACCAAAATGTGATCTCCTTCTCCAGGAAATCCACATCCTGCATTGGATTATATTTACCACGGCTGCATGGGTTTCCCTCCTCATCAGTACTACCCGAAGCATCTACTATATGTATCAACGCATGAGCCTGCCTGAGCTCATCTAAAAACTTGTTCCCTAGGCCTTTACCTTTATATGCATCTGGAACAAGTCCTGCTACATCTATCGCCTCTATTGGAACAAAACGTGTGCCGTTTATGCATTTGGAGTTATGAGGTGTGCAAGTGACATCAAACTCTTTACATGGGCAAGGTTTCCGAACATACATGACTCCATGATTAGCATCAATCGTGGTAAAAGGATAATTTGCTATTTCAGCATGGGCATCTGTTGCAGCGTTAAAAAAAGTGGATTTACCAACATTAGGTTTCCCAACTATTCCTATCTGCATGCCCATAATGTTTCTACTCCAACATGTTTTCTACTTCATCTACAACATCAACATTTTTTTCAAAACGCTTAACCTTATCTTCTATCTCAACTGCAGATGGAGTTGTAAAAGAAATACCTTCTTTGGCAAACAGCATACTGCTCACAGATGCATCTTTTGACAAAAAGATTTTTTCTGCGGAGATTTCACCAGCAATGCATGCTTTTTCCTCAATTGTTACATTACCATTTGAATTAATGTTGCCTTGTATATTTGTCTTTTTACAGCAAAAAATATCCCCTGTAGATTTTAAAGTCCCATGTATCATTGTATCTTCTTCAATGAACACGTCTCCCTTTACATCAAAGTTACCAAGAATTCGAGATTTTTTTCCAATACGAAGATTATAGTCAACTTTAGATTTTTGAACACCAATAATCGAGTTGTTTGGTATGTAAAGAAATGTTTCAGAAATCGGGATTGTACCTCCATCGTTTTCCTCGATTTCTTCTAGGAGCCTATCTATCTCTGCACTATGACCCATTTTCAACAACTGTAAAAGATATATAAAAACATATATAACTACGGGTATTGGACTACGAATATTTATCCAACCCTTCGCTTCAAAACCCTCATCAATTTCAACACTGTCACCCACATCAAGATCACCCCTTAAAGATAGCTTTCCTTTAACCTTACATTTTTCTCCAAAATAAACATTTCCACCGCTTTTTATATCTCCACCAACACTTGAAAAAGTATCAACACGGATATCATCAGTAGCATCTAAACCACCATCAATAATAACATGTTCACCAACAAAAATACGACCATCGGTTTTAATACCAAACTGAATAAGACAGCGATCACCAATAACAACATCACCCTTTATAACAATAGTATGTTCCTCAAACTTTGTATTATCTGGAATAACCAATGTTTTCCTGTCAAAAGTCATTGCTAAAGTAGTATCACATATCGTGTTATAAATCCAGCGATTACCTACTAGTTAAAAGAAAAATTATTCTTGTAACCACCCTTCATCAATTTTTTTGTATTTTGAGATTTCTTCAGTTTTAAACCAAAGGTTAATTTCAAATTTTGCAGTATCTGGACCATCAGAACCATGAACAATATTACGACCTATAAACTGCCCGAAATCACCACGAATAGTTCCCAACGCAGCCTTCTGAGGATCTGTCTCACCCATCATCCCTCTAACCATGTTTATAACATTTTCTCCTTCTAAAACCATAGCAACAACAGGCGAAGATATAATATACTTCACAGTTGGCTCAAAAAAAGATTTACCCCTATGAATACCGTAATGTTTCTCAGCAAGTTTCGTATCAACAGAAATCATTTTCATAGCAACAAGTTTAATACCTTTTTTTTCAAAACGGCTTATAATCTCTCCAGTAAGACCTCTTTGTACTGCATCAGGTTTTATCATAACAAATGTTCTTTCTTTAGACATAAATTTGTTTCACCATGTTACTTTTTTAAATAGTGGGATATACAAATCCTTTAAAGAATTAACGCCTCACATTAAAGATTTAGCTAGAATATACAAAATAAAACTCGTTACATTAAATGTAGTATGAGCAATTATCGCAGAATAAAGGTTTTTTGTTTTAACAACGATACATCCAAGGACAACTCCCATCATAATTATAGAAACAACAAGATATGGCTTACTATAAGACATATGAGCCAAGCCAAATAACACCGCAGTTGATACAATAGCTATATAATCTCCACCAAAAGATCTTATTTTGTCAAAAAGAAAACCTCTGAAGAATATTTCCTCAGCCATTGGTTGAACAGCCAATATTATCAGTATTGATACAGGAGAAAAATAAGTTTCAATATCTTGAATATTACCAAGTTCTTCAGAATGCACGCCTAGCATTATTAATATTATCTCAAATACAAAAACTAATGCAAACATTAATACTGCTGCTAGTACACCCCATAAAAAAGCCATGTTAAAGCCTTTTAATTTTAGTTTTAAACGTGATAAAATCTCTTTGAAATTACATTCATTTACCATTAAATACCATAACATTGGGAAAAAAACCATTAAAACAATTACAAATGATAGTTGTACAACTAATAGAGTTATTTCAAAAATTAATTTTGCATTACTAGAAAGATCTTGAATTTCTTGAGTATCTACAGATTCTGCTGATGGAAACACTTCGAAAAAAGAAAGTATAGGTACGATGATAATAACAAAAAAACTTGCTATAATCATTAGAAGTGCAAGGATATGTAATGGTTTTTTGATATTGAAATCCATGAAGCATGGTAATATCTATTAATATCATAAAACTTTGTGAACTACCACAACCAAATCAGATGTATTTGAAAATGGACTTCTTGACGAATAAGTTAAATAATGGGTTATGTTACCA
>JAUWGL010000116.1 GCA_030606465.1 Thermoplasmata archaeon
GAGTACTACCAGTATCTGACCAAGAAGAAGTATCCACCCATCGAGTACTACCAGTATCTGACCAAGAAGAAGTAGAGCCACATTCCGCATACTTTTCAGTCTCTGTAGTTTCACTGACGCTTGGGGTGGAATAACAAGAAGAACCCGAACAACCTCTACTAGTAGTGGTAACAGTTACAGTTCTTTCTCTCCATACGTCCCCATTATAACAATAATAACTCCATGATCCATAGCTGGTAGAGCTAGAGGTACTACCACATTCCTGTTTTTTAGCTTGTCTGCCACCACAGTTGTCATACCAGTACACATCACCACTATAACAACTGTAAGAAGCCTGCGTGTTAGTAACCGTACAGCTTGGAGGATCTTCACATGCTGCTTCATTATGTGCTAGTATTCCATCTGCAAAGAAGTTATGTGATTCACTATCAACTTCAAACGAGTACGTCTGAATCCCACCCGACTTAAAAACAATAGAACGCACAATAGTACTAATTATTTTACCATTACTATTCCTAGAAAACAATCGATCACCGATTTCTAACTTTATGATTCCCTTGAAATAATTGGCTTCAGATTGCGCAGGATCAATAGCACCCCATCCTCTCCTGCCATCAGGCTTACGAACATACAATGGGTGATCACCTGTAAGACGAAGCAATCCATCATTAATATCAAAAACACCATCATCATTAAATGGAGTAGACAAATGAATAACTGTACTCACAATAATTTTATCCTGTTTAAGATCAAATGAAAATACTCTATCTCCCTCACAGATATCTTCAATGTTTTTCAACGTACCATCAGCCATGCTTACTTTAGTACCAGCAACAAAACAAGCTGGCACCGTCCCTGAATTATGAACAAGAATATCATCAGCAATATACGTATGATACTTCATATCTACAAGGTCATAACACTTATATATGCCCTGGATTGTTACAATGTCTATTACCTTAACCTCTTCTAATTCATTATTTGCATTCACTGCATACACATAATCTTCAACCTCAAGTTTCCCGGCATTAATATCAGTAAAATCCAACGCATCAATAGTCGTCCAACCCTTATCCCTTGTAATAAACGGATGGTTAGCCGAAACCTGTAAAACCTTTCCGTTCTCCAAGAAGACTTTATGGACATTATCCTTTAACGGCCGATCAATTTGTCCTACCTGATCGATCTCAATTTTCCCACTAAACGGACTAAACACTTTGACCCAGTCCCCAATCTCCACATCCTCAATATTCTTATACGATCCATCAGCCATATTAATAGGAGTACCGGGCATAAAACAAGATGGATCAGGTTCCCCTGAGTTATGGACAATGATGTCATCAGCAATAAACGTGCCATACTTCATATCAATAAAATTATACGTTAGATAATTGCCCTTTACAGCAACAATGCCTTTTACCTTTATTTCTTCCAATTTCTTATCTGATGTTAATTGGTACACATAATCCCCGATCTCCAGTTTCCCAGCACCCATTCCAAGTTCATCCAATCCACTGATCGTCGCCCATCCCTTATCCTTCACGTAAAATGGGTGATTAGCTGTCGGTAACAGTATCTTTCCGTTTTCTAAATAGAGTTCATGTACGTTATCGTGCCAGGTAGTTTGAATTATTCGGACAGGTGCAACATCAATTTCTCCTGTTTTCTCGTTGAATACTTTTACTAAATCACCAGCGCGTACATCCTCGATGTTCTTATAGCTGCCATCCGCCATATTAATAGGAGTACCAGGCATGAAACAAAGAGGATCAGGTGTCGCACCCCCAGCTTCAACAGTTGGTACACTCAAATTATATACCACTAATAAGCCAGTAATACCAGAAGCAATCATTAAAAAACTCATGATAACAGCAAACAGCTTCTTACTCATCCCGTTATCCTTTCCTTTCACTTTCATATTCTCACCACACTCCACATCAACACGTGATGTGTTATCTTTTAACACGTTATGCTTCGTCACACATAGTATTTAAGGTTTTGGCGGTAAACTATCATTTTGACAAACTGATAATCCATCATCTTCTCCTTGCACCAACCATCATTTAAGTTTATCATACCTTCTCACGCTACGTGTTATAACGAAGCATGTTACACTTTATCATTTCTAGTATATAAATGCTTCTGGGCGGAATAACAAAACGCGAAAACGACAAAATGACAAAAAAACCTACATTAAAACAAATAAAAACCAGCTGTTGCCCTCCAAAAAAAATAAAATCTACTCAATTTATTCCTCAGGATCAACATCAAATCCCAAGGTACCACCTATATCAACATACTGGTGAGGGGAATCCAGGATATAATTATATTGCTTGGTCAAAAAATGAAATAGTTAAAGCAAGTGAACTAGCGGAAATAATTGATTTAAAACCTAAATGGACTATAGGTAAATATGATATACAGAGTTGTCGCTGGAAGACTTATGTTCATGGGATTGGTTTAGAAGGAACTCTGTTTGATTTTACTATAAAACAATTTGATATGATTTATATAAAAGTTTCAGAAGAGAAAACACTATCCTTGTAGAACTTAGAGGGGTGGCCTTTCAGAAAAAGAAAAACATTTCAAATTAGCATTTGAGAGGATGAAAAAAGATCGTAGAAAAAACAATAATGAAAACGAAGGAAAAGTTAAAGAGTAAATCTATTAAAAAGGGTAAACCCCAGTCTGTTTCTCAGAAAAAGAAATCGAGTAAGTCAGGCAAGAAATCTATTAATAATGATAGAAAAAAGAGCAGCAAACCGAAGTCTACTAAGAGTAAAAAATCTATGTCTAAGTCTAGTAAGAAAAGCAAACAAAAAGAAAGTGAACATCTCCAAAAGAGAAAAGCAAGTGAAATGTTGGTTTGGTTTCTAGAGAAGGATCATATAAAAGACACTCTAAGAACTCCAAGTTTAAAACAACTGCCTATGAATCTCATGAAAATGTTGGTAAAAAATCTAAAACATGGAAAAATAGCAGGGTAGAGGTAATAGAAAATTGTTTTTTTTCTTATATCTAGAGCGTTATAATTTGTTTTTGTTGTTTTCTTCTGATATTTTGGCTTTTTTTGTGTGATTTTTTCATTTTGTTATTTTGACGGGATATATTTAAATAAAATCAATGATAAAACGTATCGTGCTAACAATTATCAATATATGTTTGGTTGCAAAAAACCCTACATAGAAGACGGATGGAAAAAAGATGGAAGGAAAGAAAAGGAAAAAAAGAAACTTTTACCTACTTATTGTATGTTTTATTATTTTAACTTCAGCATTTTTTCCTCTCTTTAAAACCGTGACTGGAAGCGATATATATGCAAGTTTTGATCCTTACGTAAATTTTCCACCATATCAACCTATAAACCCTTCTCCATCAAATGGTTCAACGAACGTGGAGCTCTCTATCACACTAAAGGTGTATGTCACAGATCCAGATAATGACACAATGGAAGTATATTTCTATAACGCAGCTGATGATTCACTTGTAGGGAGTATTACAACTGCAAGTGGATATAATGCCACTGTTTCCTGGAGTGGGTTACAATCGAGCACTACTTATAGATGGTATGCAATAGCTAACGATTCTGAATATGAAAACAGATCTCAAAACTGGAGTTTCACAACCAGATCACCCAGCGGTGGAGACGACGATGACGATGACGACAGTGGAGATTACATCTCTCCAAATCAAGAGCCTATAGCTGATATCACTGCGCCATCCCTGGGATACGTAAATCAAAT
>JAUWGL010000134.1 GCA_030606465.1 Thermoplasmata archaeon
GTTCAGAAATGGGATGACAAAATAATGCGGCCTGTATGTCAGATATGTGATAAATCAAGCATGGTTGCAGGAGATATTCATATAGGGACTCTTGGTGCGAAAAAAGATACTTTTTTTGTTGTTTCAAATAGTCAAAAAGGAAACGACATGCTTGATAAACTCGGTATGGCTTTGAAAGAAAATATCGATAGCTGGCAGGGTAAGGTTAAGAGTATCGTAGAGGAGAAACAAAAGAAAAGAAAGAAAACCCTTAAAGATCTAAAATCCGAAATAGGCGGTCTTGATAACCTGCTTGATACCTTCAGCCAGTGTATAAACTGTCATAACTGTATGAGAGTGTGCCCTATCTGTTACTGTCGTGTATGCTATTTTGATTCCGATAAAGTAAAACATCCCCCTGAAGACTATCTTGAGAGAGCAGAAAGTAAAGGAAGCATTCGCTTTCTTCCAGATACAACTCTTTTCCAAATGGGAAGGATGATGCATATGAGTCTTTCTTGTGTATCTTGCGGGGCCTGTGAGGATGCCTGCCCCATGTCTATCCCAGTAGCTCAAATATTTAGTATGATCGCTGATGAGACTCAGGGTTTATTTGATTATGTCTCCGGTAGAAATCTAGAAGAGCCGCTTCCATTGATTACCTACAAAGAAGAAGAACTTCATGAAGTGGAGGATGCAAATGACTAAAGCTTTAAAGATAAACAAAAACAGTGAGCAAGGCATCCAAGACCTTCTAAAATTTCTTTTAGAGAACGGTAAGGTTAAAGGTGTTTTCACCCTAAAGAAGATAAGCAAAGACGGTGCAGTAGCGTATTCACTTATTACGAAACCAGATGAACTAAATGACGCTGTACCTCTTTTTCCTTTAATGCCTGCTAATGCTGGCAAACTATTATCACGTTTTACACTAAGAAGAAATACGAACGAACCAATTGCTGCTGTTGTAAAACCCTGTGAATTAAGAGCATTTATAGAACTTGTGAAACTTGAGCAGGGAAATCTTGAAAACCTGTTCTTTATAAGTTCAACATGTGGTGGTGTATATCCGCTTAAAATGGCTGCAGATGGAACCATAGAAAAGAATCTTTCTAAATATTGGGATGCAGTTAAGAACGGTGAAATCACTATGGATTTGAGATCAGCTTGCAAGGGATGTAAGGAATTTGTACCATATACTGCAGATATGACTGTTGATCTGATAGGTAAAAATGATATAGATAAACAATGTGTGATATTTCTTAACAATAAAAAGGGAGAGGAACTTACTAAAGGTATGAAAGGAGAGTTTTTTGAAAAAGATATTGATAAAGCCGAGATAGATAAGTTCCAGAGTAAAAGAGAAGCAGAAAAGAAAAAACTTTTTGATGAAATCGATGCAAAAATGAGGGGCATGGATGGATTGATAGAGATCTTTGGAAAATGTATAGGTTGCCATGGATGTATGAGGGTTTGCCCTATTTGTTATTGTAAATTATGTGAATTTGAATCCCCTGATTCTGAATATAAACCTTCTAACTATGAATCAGAGCTTAAAAAAAGAGGGGGAATTAGAGTTCCACCTGGCACGATATATTATCAACTTGGCAGGTTAACCCATGTTACCGTATCCTGTGTCGGCTGTGGGTTATGTGAGGATGTCTGCCCTGTTGATATACCTCTTTCGATTATCTTTAAAAAAGTGGGTGAATCTGTTCAAAAAATGTTTGATTATATTCCAGGACGGAATGTAGAAGAAGAGATTCCTCTCGTTACATTTGAAGAAGAAGAGTTTACTGAAGTTGAAGATTAAGGGAGATAATATGAAAAAAGATGAGGAGTTTATGCCAAAGATACTTGCTTTCCTTTGTAATTGGTGTTCCTACGCAGGAGCAGATCTAGCTGGGACAAGCAGACTCAAATATCCACCTTCTATATTGCCTATTAGGGTTATGTGTTCCAGCAGGGTAGATCCACTTTTTGTTATAAAGGCCTATCTAGGCGGGGCAGATGGTGTTCTTGTAGCAGGATGTCATCCAGGTGACTGTCATTATCAGAAAGGAAATTACTATACTCGGAGGAGATTTGCGTTATTACAAAAAATCTTTGAAGATATTGGTTTAGAGTCAGAACGGTTTCGGCTTTCATGGATCTCTGCATCAGAAGGACCTAGATATGCAAAGGTAGCTACAGAATTCACAGAAAAAATTAAAAAATTAGGAAAGAATTCTGTCAAAAATGAAATATTTTTATAATAAAATCAGATTTTGACATCATCGAGCCATTGCAATTATTAAACCTGCTGATGGCATATTTAAATTTACATCCATATCAATTAAGACACTTGGGGAAAAAGAAGACATTACGACCAGAATAAATTTTTTAACAGAGCACTGCTGAGAAAACTATTATACCTCAATTAGATACAGGTCTGTGAAAACGAGTTAATTATAGATTTGAGGGGTTCAATTTGGTGATAAATTTATGACTAAACCCGGCTCTAAAATTGTAAAAATAATTACTAAAGAAGATTTGAGTTCTTTTGTAAATAATCTGATTAAAGACAAGACACGCGAGGTTGTAGGTGTTAAAGCAAAGGGAGAGAGATTTGTCTTCGGTCAACTTGAAAACGCAGATGAATTGCGTTTGGATCACGATGTCACCATCCTCCCTCCTAAAAAGTATTTCCTTCCCCAGTATGAAACGTTAATGGATTTTAATCTTGAGAAGCCATTTGATGTAAAAGAAAATGATCAAGAAACATCCAAAATTATCATTGGTATACATCCCTATGACATCATAGCCTTAGAGCAAACGGATAAACTGTACCTTGATTCGCAGAAAGACGATTTCTACAAAAAAAGAAGAGATGATACGATTATTATCGGGGCCGATATCCAGAAAATATCAGAGAGATCATTTGCTGCTAGTATGAAAACAAATGTAACTGAATCTGGTTTTGATCTGATGCTGACAAATCTGGAAGGTAAGTATGCAGTAACAATTGGTTCTGAAAAGGGAAAACAGTTGCTTGAAAAATATGCGAAAACAACAGTCGCGACAGAATTAGATATTAAAAAAATCAAGACGGTTCGTAAACATATCGCTTCTCAATATACCAAAAAAGTCAAGATAGATAAAAACGAGTGGTCATCTGTTCTTGTTGCAAATTATGATCATCCTATATGGGACAAAAGATCTGATGAATGTCTAGAATGCAGTTCTTGTACCATGGTTTGTCCTACTTGTTTTTGTTATGATGTAAAGGATGAGGTTTCTTTAAATCTCAAAGATGGGCGGAGGATCCGTACTT
>JAUWGL010000154.1 GCA_030606465.1 Thermoplasmata archaeon
ATCTTGTTGCTGTTAATGATATATCTTTTTCTGTTAAGCAAGGTGAGGTTTTTGCGTTTCTTGGTCCTAATGGTGCAGGAAAAACAACTACTGTTGAAATGATAGAATCAATACGTCAACCTATAGCCGGTGATATTAAGATACTAAATAGAGATATTAAAACTTCTTTTGGTGAGGTAAAAGAAAAAATTGGAATACTGCCTCAGGAGTTTCGTTCGTTTGAAAAACTAACCGTTAAAGAAACACTTGTGTATTTTTCAAAGCTTTACACAAAAAGAGCTGATATTAATAATATTATTAATGCGATGGATCTTAAAGATGAGGAAAACAAACTGTACAAGGATCTCTCAGGGGGACTTAAACAACGTGTAGGTGTTGCTATTTCACTGGTAAATGATCCAGATATACTTTTTCTTGATGAGCCGACAACTGGTCTTGATCCTAAAGCTAGACGTGAAGTCTGGGAGGTTATAGCTGATCTGCGTGATAAAGGAAAAACAGTTTTTCTAACTACACATTATATGGAGGAGGCAGAATTTCTTGCGGATCATATTGCGATTATTCATAAGGGTAAAATTATCGCTGAGGGTTCTCTTGAAGAGTTAATTGAGAAACATGGTGAAGGCAGTATTTTACGTATTAAAAATTACGCTTCTAAGAACACGGTTGATATTTTAAAAGAAAATGGTTTTGAAGCTTATGCTGAGAGGAATGGTGATATCGCAGTAAAAATTGATTTCAAAGAACGTGTCCTTGATGTTTTATCAATATTGAAGCACGAATGTATTGATTATGGAAATATTGATATCCGCCGTTCAAATCTTGAGGAGATATTTCTTAAGCTCACTGGTGCTAAACTTTCGGAGGCGGCTGCATGAATTTTAGGTTTATAACTCATGATTTAATTATGGGTATTAAAACCTGGATGCGTAGTCCTGGTACTGTTTTTTGGACAATTTTATTTCCTGTTCTTCTTATTTTGATTTTTGGTGCGATCTTTTCAGGGGCAGATGAAGTCGAGTATGATCTTCATGTTCAAGATTTAGATGACTCTTTTTCTTCTAAAATGTTTATCGATGTTTTACATAATATTTCAGCTTTAAATGTTGAGACTATTTCCAATGATACGGATATTTCTGAGTATATGCATGATGAGGATCTCTCAGTAGTGTTGCAGATTCCTGAAGGTTTTGAAAAAACTATACATCAGTCAATATCTGATGATAATGTTACTGTTAATGTTTCTTTTTATTTTGATCCATCTGATCAAACTACAACATCTGTTTTAAGAAGTATTGTAGCCGGTGTTCTTAATGAGTTTAATATGGATGCTACTGGTGGCCGACATGTTATTGGTATGAATGATGTTAGTACACTTGGTGAAGATTTTGATTTCATTGATTTTTTTATACCCGGGATGATTGGTTTCACTATTATGACATCCTGCATTTATGGTAGTATTGAACGTAATACAAAATATCGGAAGGATGGCATATTACGTAAACTACTGACTATGCCTATAACTCGGGCGGAATGGATTCTTTCAAAAATGTTATTCATGCTTTTCTTATCATTTGTATCCACCGCGGTGATCCTAATAGTTGGTACTCTTATCTGGGGTGTAAGTGTTAAAATTAATATATTCTTCTTTATACTGATAATTGCAACAAGTTTTCTTTTCTCGGGGATAGGAATGATTATAGGTCGTTTTGTTAAAGAGCAGGAAACCGCTGATATGGCTGGAGGAGCAGTCACGTTTCCAATGATGTTTCTTGCTGGTACGTTTTTCTCATTGGATATGATGCCTGAATTTATGCAATTGATTGCCCAAGTTCTTCCATTGTATTATGTTAATGAAGGTCTTAGAAATGCGATGATATATTCAGACATGGATAAAACCGTATACTTCACAGCCTTTGTACTTGTTTTTGCAGCTGTGTTTTTTATTATCGGTATAATTCTTACGAAATGGAAAGAAGATTAGTTTTTTGGCCATTCGAAATGACTGTTTTTAAAGAAACCAAGATCTAAATTATCCCAGTCATCAAAATCTCCTGGGCCATGTGTCCCATCGGAGTATGAAAACATTTTGTATTTGTAACCATAATTCATGCAGCTTTTGTAATTATGATATTTCCACCATTGAAAAGAAAACGGGGTGGCTGTTCCAGCATTATCAATTCCGCCATGTGTATCTGCTAGTAGTCCAAGGCTGTGTCCGAGATGATGAACCATTGCGCTAACAATTAAACGTTCTCTACTATATTGTGGCATTTCTTCTTTTAACCATTCAGCTGATATTGCAAATGCGTCTAGGTTATCCCATCCAAAAAAGGGAAAATTTAGATCAGGGCAATACTTACAAATAATGCCATAATGAAAAATGCCTTTACGCGGGTTATCTGTTTGATTGTGAAGAAAATAATTCCAATATGCGTCTCTTAGTTTTGGAAATGAAAATTTAGTATTTGAATAGGGTATTTCTTCGCCACCGTTGTATTCTCCTAGGTCAATGTGTAGTGTTATATTTTGTTCTTCGAAAATTGATACTAATTCTTGTATTAAATCTGCAGGTGGTTTATTTGATATATCTGATGTTAATGATTCCATCCAGTCTATTTCAAGGAATATGTCTTTATGGAACGGGTTTGAACCATACTGGTCTGTGTAGCATTCCTCAAAGTTGTTAAGTGCATCATTGTCAGGATCTAGGTTTATATGATCATTAAAAA
>JAUWGL010000129.1 GCA_030606465.1 Thermoplasmata archaeon
TAATCAATTGCATAACCATGATTTTGAGTAGTGATATAACCACGATTAGTACCAACATCAATACATGGTTGATTATGGCTACGATGACCATATTTTAATTTATAAGTCCGAGCACCTGCTGCAAGTCCTAGAATTTGGGAGCCAAGACAGATCCCAAGGATTGGGATATTTTTATTCATTACTTTTCTAACATTTTCTATTGTTTTGGTACACTTTTTAGGATCACCAGGACCATTTGAAATTATGATGCTATCTACCTTTTCATTTAAAAAATTGTAATCCCATGGTACTCTTATAACTGTGAAGTTTCTTCGTAAAAAAGCTCGTATGATGTTGTTTTTTACTCCACAGTCAACTATTACAACTCTTTTTTTACCTTTTTTGTAGACAACAGGTTTGTTTATACTAACTTCTGCAACTAGGTTTCTTTTATTAGGATTTTCGAATGTGATTTTTTCATTATTGTAAACAATTTTTCCAAGTAGTGTTCCTTTCTGTCTTAATTTTTTAGTTAATTCTCTTGTATCAATGCCATATATCCCAGGGATATCGTGCTCTTTCATCCAATCTGATAAAGATTTTTTAGCATTCCAATGGGAATACTCATCAGAGTAATCAGCTATTATTAAACCTTGAACTTGTATCTTATCTGACTCGAAATATTTTAATAAGCCGTCTTCTTTTTGATATCCTGGTACACCATAATTACCTATCAAAGGATATGTTAAAACCAAGATTTGTCCCTTGTAGGAAGGATCGGTCAAGCTTTCGGGGTAACCAACCATTCCCGTATTGAACACTACCTCACCAGCCACTGCTTTTTTAGAGCCGAAAGAATACCCATGAAAAACAGAACCGTCTTCAAGAACAAGTTTAGATTCTTGTTTCTTAGGCTCCATATTACAAAATCCTCTTATTATTACAGTATGCAGTAGTTTTTTAAAAAGTAAACTATAGATTCTGCCCATCAAAAAAATAGGATGAAAAAAATTATCGTGGAAACGTCTTTTTATTAACAATTGGCTGTTTAAGTCATTCCGACAACAGTTGTAAAGAAAGGTTTAATAATATATTAATAGAAGATATTTATATAGAACAAAAAAAAGCGGATGTTACATGAAACTTAAACTCAGAAAAATCGATGCAATAATCATAGTAGCCTTAATAGTCATAGCAGGTATTATATTATTTAAAGTAGGGTACATACCTAGCCCACCAAAACCAGAAGCACCCGCTATTAATTTTGAACAAGATGAAAAAAATCACAAATTAATCGTAACATCTGTATCAACAGTTGTTAAATGGAGTGATATTAGAATAGAAGGGCAATGTAATATTTCTGGTCTTACCACATACGTTGTAACAGGAGATGAAATAACAAATTGCAGGGGAACCATTACTATAATCTATAAACCAACGGATACTGTGTATGGTACTTGGAGGTTTATGATAAAAGATGAACTACCTATATCATTTCCATTTCGCCTTAGTAGTCCTCCAAGGGGTATTACTCCAGATGATGAAGGAGCACATTACAACAAGATAGGTGTTAACAGGGAATGGTGGTACTATAGCACAGTATTTAGTAAGACTAGTGAATTAGCTGGGTGGACAGTGTCAATTAGTTTTAATCACATGGCACGTACTGATTTGTTGTTGACAAAGCCAGATATGTTAGTGGTAACGCTTCATGGGCCAAATGGTGAGGAATATGGGGGGATGATAAACAAATATAGAGGTGAAGGCTTGATATGGGAGCCTACGCTTCAGGTGAGATCTTCAGATAAAGAAATAATTTTGGAATTTGAGGATTCATGGGTTCAAGGAATGCATCCAGCATGGTATGTTCACATCGAAGATAATGATGTTGATGAAAATCATGATATAACTATGGATTTGGAGTTTTTTGCACCTAATCTGGCAATATGGACGCATCATAACAGGTTATTTAATGAGGAGAAAAGTAAAATCGCTAGCTATATGTTTACAGGATGTACAGTAACTGGGACTGTAACAATAGATGGAAAAGAACATAGGGTTGATGGCATCGGCCGTCATGAACATTCTTGGTCAACCGGTTTATTAAAACCATTAATCAAAGGATGGGACTGGTGTCATATGACATTAGACAATGGATGGAACATATACTACAGCAATTATTATCTAACCAGTCAAATAATCTCTTCAAGGACATACAAAATTAATCCACTTAGCACATTAATCATTACAACTGATAAAGGGGAAACACTTACATTGTTAGAAGATATTGAAATAACAATTGCAGATTCAGAAAGAATCTCTCTTTTATTAAAAAGACCTTCAGAGATCAGTTTAAATGCTAAACCAGGGGCTTCTCAGCCGTTGTTAAAAACATATGATATAGTGTTAAATCTTAACATAAAATTTGATAACTCCTTTGAGAAGAAACTTGGACTTTTAGGTCCTGTTGGCATGAACATTGGAAGAAGTACAGTAAGTGGGAAAATTACATGGTCTGATGAGGATGGTGATCATGATATTGATCTAAAAGGTATTGGTAGCATGTGGACTATGAGACACTAGTCTTTATTTTTTTACTGTAGTTTAGTTTTATTTGGTTTCTACTATTCCTTTGTCTGCATCAAGTAAAACAGTATCTCCATTTTTTATTTTATCGATATCAATCTGATCAACACAGGGAATACCAGCTAGTATTACTCCTGTTGCAACAATGGTCTCAGTTTCCTTATTGATGATTCCTGCTGGTGCTACACCATTCCTTTTAATACCATAAATAACATAGGATCCAACAGTTGAGCCTTTACCACATGGAAACACCAGGATTTTATCTTTAATACATTCTCCTTCAAGTGGATGACCTTTTTCAATGACAACACCTGTTTTAATGTCTATACCGCCATAGAAACCAATTGGTTCTGTTGATACAATTGCTTCACCCTTTGCTTTACCAGGGGATATCATCCTTCCTTTCATGTTTGCCCCTCCACCAAATCATCAATATTTGCAAACACAACATTTTGTTTACAAAACCCTGGAAGATAATTGGCTGCTTTCCCAGAGTTCACACCTGTTGTCTTATAACCCATCTGCTCTATAGGTGACACAACCATGCAGGTATCTGCAACAATACTACCACCTGCTTTTGTAATTATCTCATCATAACCCATTCTTTCAGCTACTTCCTTAATCATCCGGGAAGTGCAAATCCAAACTGGTTTTTTGAGTTTCTTACCATTGACTTTCTCTGCAAGTTGAGAGATCTCTCGAAGAGACGCATGAGGACAACCCAAAATCACAATATCGGGATCCTTACCAGAATTTAATTTATCATATGTCTCCTTGATTTCTTTTTTACCAACAGAAATTGTTTCCAGATGCTTTTTTTCTACAGAATCTGCCTCAGGA
>JAUWGL010000074.1 GCA_030606465.1 Thermoplasmata archaeon
TGGCCACGTTGAGTGCAAAACTAAAGGACCTAAGTGGCGTGGTGATTGATGGAACAATTAGAGACCTTGATGACATAGTTAAAATGCATTTCCCTATTTTTTGTAAACATATTGCCTCAAATGCTGGTGAACCAAAAGGCTTTGGAGAAATAGGAGCAGAAATAACATGTGGAAATCAAACAGTAAAAACTGGTGACTGGATTATAGGCGATGACTCAGGAGTAGTCGTTGTACCCCAAGAAATAGCCCAGGAAATTGCTAACCGTGCATTAGATGTTAAAGAACATGAAAACCGAATCCGTGAGGAAATAAAAAGCGGGGGATCACTTGGAACCGTTGTCAAAGTAAAAAAATGGGAGAAAAAAACCGGATGAAAAAAGTAGTTTTTTTTACTGATATAAAAAAACTACATGATGCACTAAGTAATTTTAATATCCAAAGTTTTTCTGAGAAAACAGTCCCAATAAAACTTCACATGGGTGAAAAAAAAAACAAGTATTTCCCCAAGCCTGATTTTGTAAAACATGTTGTAGGTGAATTAAAAAAAGTAAATGCTGATCCATATCTTTTTGATACTACTGTTGCTTATTCTGGTCTCAGACATTCAAAACATGGTTATGAGAAGCTTGCTAAAATCCATGGCTTCATTCCTAAAAATGTTGGGTGTAATGTTATAATAGATGATGCAGGTATTCCAGTAACTGTTGAAAACAGAGATTATGAAGTCGCAGATCATATTTATAATTCAACACATATATTTGCTGTTTCTCATGTTAAAGGTCATGTTGCTACTGGTATGGGAGGTGCAATCAAGAATTTTGGTATGGGTGGAGTCACCAAAGAAACAAAACAAAAAATGCATCATGGTAGTAGACCAATCCGTAAAAAAGATAATTGTACATATTGCGGAGTATGTGCTGAAGCCTGTCCATTTAATTCCATAATTGTTAAAGGCAATAAGTGGGACCAAAATATGAGAAAATGCTTTGGTTGTGGCGTATGCGTTGATGTATGTAAAGAAAAAGCATTATCATACATGGATGCAGATTTTCAATATGTACTTGCATGTTCAGCAAAAGCATGTGTTCAAGATAAAAATGTGATTTATCTAAATGAATTGAAACGTATTGCCCGTAGCTGTGATTGTGATCCATTCGCAGGACCGGTTATATGTCCAGATATAGGATACCTGGTCTCTGATGATCCTGTGGCAATAGATAAAGCATCATTGGATTTAATAAATGATGTTAAAAAAGATGTTTTTGTAAAAGAAAATAAGATTAGCCCGGTTAAGCAGATAAAATATGGTGAGGAGATCGGACTTGGATCTTCTTCATATCAGCTGATAGAAATCTAGAATGTTTTTTATTTTATTGTTGGGCCGCATACTGGGACAAGTGTTTTCCCAAGGAATCCACTTCCTTTTTTAGAGGCGTATTTTTTTGTTGCATCTCTGTAAATCCTGAATTATTTCGCTATCTTTGATTTTTTCAGACATAGATGTATTCCTGTTCTTTATCTATCTCTTCTCAACTTTAGGCTTATAGGTTATTGCAAGCACCGCTGCTATGAAACACATAACTGCTGCTGGGATAAATGCATATTGGAAACTCATACCTGCATCCTGAACAGCTCCAGCAAGAATTGGCCCAACGACACCTCCGATACCATACGAAGTGAATATGTAACCATAGTTTAGACCTATATTCTCAGAACCAAATGAATCTGCAGTTGCGGCTGGGAACAATGCGAAATTACCTCCAAAGTTAAATCCTATAAGTGCAGCAATTACGTAGAACATATATGGATTACCTGTAGAATAACAGAATAAAACCATTGTTACCCCCTGCAATAAAAACATTGTAAAAAGCGCTTTTCTTCTACCGATCTTATCTGAGATTTCCCCCCATACAATTCTACCAATTCCGTTAAAAATCGGTAGACATACAGCAGCACCTATTACTGCAAAATCCCTTGCCTGTTCTACAGAAAAACCATGTCCTGAGAAACCATCTGTTGGGCTCTTTGCAAAATTTTGAATATTGCCTATAACCATAAGCCCTGCAAGAGCACCGATGATGAACATCATCCAAAGCAGATAGAACTGCCTTGTTCTCAACATCTCTTTAGGAGTTAAATCAGTAGCAATTTTTTTCTTATCGGATTTTGCCGCTGGCGGGTTCCATCCTTTGGGTTTCCAGCCAGCTGGAGGATTGATCATCACAAAAGAACCAATAACTACCAGAAGTAAAAACATAATACCATATATCCTAAAACAGCTGTCAACATTTGCAATCGTATACGTAAAGATACCGGTTTGTTTTGTAATAAGTCCACTAAATCCAAGTACGCTGGGTGGATTTGCCATTAGAATCCATATGAAAGCACCGAATCCAAAACCGGCAACAGCAAGTCCACTGACAAGTCCTTTTTTATCTGGGAACCATTTCACTCCAACAGCAATTGGTACAACATAAGCAAGACCAATACCTGCACCCGCAATTATACCTATACTAATGAATTTTAAAGGGAAACTTGCCCCAGCGAAACTCCCAAGGATATATCCTAAACCCAGAAGAACCCCACCAAATAGTGCTATTTTTCTTGGTCCAAATTTTTTCTGAAATCTTCCTCCGATAATTGTAAATATTGCAAATGTTGCAAGACCTGCACTAAATATTGCCTGAGTCTGTGTCTTGTCGAAACCAAATTCACTAAAATCGCCTTGTAAAGGAGTTGTGAAAGCAGACCATGCATAAATTGCACCGAGAGCTAGCTGTATCATCACTGCTCCTATAACTATGACCCATCTGTTCATAATCTTAGATTCTTGATTTTTATCAGCCATAATAAACTCCCCAAGTTCCGCTGAATTAAACACTTATTTAAAAAACTATCGGGATAATTAGAATTAGATATTCCCAATTATAGAAACAAAAACAGCAGTAATCATCGCCACAACGATGAGGATAGCAATAATTTTAACAGCCCATTTTTTAAGTGTTTTCTTAGTTATTTTCATAATTATTTCTCTTCAACTTCTAAATAAAAACCATTAAAGGAAAGAATAATTCTATCTTTTTTACCTTTGACTTTAACTTCTTTTTCAATCTGGAAGTACTCATTTTTAATTAAATATTCACTTGTCGAACCAGCAGGATAGAACTCGGATAATGGAATATCACCGTTCTTTTCAATTTTTTTAATAATTTCATCCTGATTCGCATTCACATCTTTAATTAATTTCTGAGCATCTTTCTTTAATAAAGGGCCAATTTTTGAATAAACAGGACTAATTTTTGTGATCTTCTCTTCAACATTTGGTTTACCCACCTTGAATTCATGATTTTTAGGGTATTTTAAAGTGGATATTATTATCGAACCACTAGGTTTAATCTTGGAAATCTCATTTTTTGAAGCATAAGTTGTAATAGCTTTTACTGATGCATTTAGCGCTATTCCTTGTCCACTTTTCCAAGATCTTACCTGAGCAATATAGTTTTTAACAAATTCTCCAGCATTTTTTTTATCTTTATCAGTTAATATCGGCTCAGACCAAGCAGATAAATGTATGCTTTTATCACCTTCGAACTGTTGATAATAGGTAGAATATATTTCTTCTGTAATATGCGGGAAGAATGGCGCAAAAAGCTTAAGGACTCCAAGACCCAATGTGTAAAGAGTATATTTGATACTTTCAACATTTTCTTTATCATAAATCGAAGATTTTATCATTTCAATATAATGATCTGCGAGTTCATGCCATAGGAAATATTCAACTTCTTTCATTGTTTGTGAATAATCAAATCGATCCATTTGCTTTGTACATTTTTTAACAAGCTTGCTGTATTTTGTTAGAATCCATTTATCAATATCAATTAGTTCTGTTTCTTCTGGTTTTTTATCTTTTACAACATTTGAAATAAATTGTTGAACATTCCAGATTTTTCTAAGTAGCTTAATTCCCCGAACTACATCTTTTCTTCTAAAAGGATTATCCTCACCAAGAGCACAACTTGCAGCATAACATCTGAAAGCATCAGAACCATGTTCATTAATAACCTTTAATGGGTCAATAACATTGCCAAGGCTTGCATGCATTGGTGTTCCATCCTCAGATAGAATAAAACCTCCCATCATCATGTTCTCAAAAGGTTTCTCATCTGTTAACAGATTACATCTAAGAATTGTATAAAACGCCCAAGTCCTGATAATATCATGTGCCTGTGGTCGAAGTGACATTGGATAAAGTTTTTTGAATTTTTTATCATCCCTATGCCAAAAAGTGTTATACAATGGTGAAATAGATGAATCCATCCAGGTGTCAAAGACATCTTCACAGCCAGCCAGTTTTCTACCACACTTTGGACATTTATCCACTGGTGGTTTGTCAATAGTTGGATCAACATAGCAATCCTCAACTCGTGCAAGAACTACTTCTGAACATTTTTCACATTCCCAAAGAGGTATAGGTGTTGCAAAATATCTTTGACGACTGATAACCCAATCCCATTCTCGGCTATTAACCCAGTCTTCAAGTCGTATTTTCATAAACTCAGGGTACCAATTCATGCTGTCACTAGATTTAAGAACCATTTTTTTGAAAGGAACTGTTTTCAAAAACCATTGTTCTGCATTAATGAACTCAACCGGGGTTTTACAACGCCAACAAACACCAACATTTTGCTCTAAATCATCTTGTTTAATCAAAATATTCTCTTTCTTTAAATCATCAATAACAGCTTTCCGCGCATCCTCAATTTTCATCCCCTTGTATTTACCACAAATCTCAGTCATACATCCTTCTTCATCAATACTCATATCAATTGGAAGCTTATATTTGAAAACCCAGTTAAGATCCTCCTTATCACCAACAGTACAAATCATGACAATACCAGAACCAAAATCAGGATCCACAGCATCATCCTCAACAATTTTAACCTCCTTATCACACGATGGAACCACCAATATCTGATTCACAAACCATGGAGCACGCTCATCAGAAGTATGAACCGCAACAATCTGACAAGAAGGAAGCATTTCTGGTCTTGTTGTCGCAATTTCAACATATGTTCCTTTCTCATCTTTACCTATTCCATGAAACTTTAATATCTGCTCAGAAGGTTGATCTTTAAAATAGAATTTTATTGTGTTTAGTTTCGTTGTTCTATCAGTATAAGTAACCTCTGCATCAGCCATAGCAGTCATACAACGAGGACACCAATTAACAGGAAACTCACCCTTATAGATATAACCCTTATTGAAAAGCTCGATAAATGAAATCTGAGTAAGACGACGATAATATTCTGCATTAGTCTGATAATAAATAGAAGGATCCATACTTTCCCCAAGGATCATAAACTGATAAGTCATAGTTTTGATATTTTTCTCAGCAAACTCAGAACAAAGCTTTGT
>JAUWGL010000020.1 GCA_030606465.1 Thermoplasmata archaeon
CCATCACCATATTTTGTAAAATAACCAATCAATATTTCTGATTTATTAGACGTCCCACAAACAAGACTACCGGTCATATTAGCATATTCAAAAAGCGATATCATTCTTACTCTTGCTTTCACATTTGCAAGTGCGTATTTATCTGGTTTTACTATACAATTGTCATTTATTTGTTTTACAATAGATGAAATATCTTTTTTTTCACACAGCAAATCAAATTTTTTAACAATAAGTTCATGGTGTTTTATATCTAATTTTGGTGTTGTTTCATCTGGTAAAAAAACACATTTCACATTTTTCTTACCTAAAGCCGCTTTACATAATAAAGCAACTACCGCTGAATCAACACCACCGGAGAGACCAATTACCACATGTTTACATCCAGAGTTTTCAACATAGGTTTTAATGAAATCCTTAATGATAACCGTTATCTCTTCTGGATCTATTGATAGATTAATATCCAAACATTTCACCCTTTTTTTAGATCTCTATAGATTGATCCACCATGTGAATCCATTGATACAACCAACGGCCCAAACTTTTTTACTTTGAATATCCACACAGCCTCAGGCATACCAAGCTCATCAAGCCAATACACTGCAGGGACGTCCTCAACCTTATCTGCTGCAAGTGCTCCAGCACCACCAGTATAAGAGGTATACACACATATATATTTTTGTAATGCTTTCTCGGTTCTTTCGCCCATACCACCCTTACCAATAATAATATTGATACCAAACCTTTCAATGAACTTGTCCTCAAAAATCTCCATACGACTACTAGTCGTAGGACCAGCTGAAACAACCTCCCAGCCATCTTTTGTTTCTTTCATAAGAGGACCACAATGATACAAAGCCATCTCAGACGGATCAAAAGGAATATCCTCTTTATCTTTCTCAAGCATCATATGATGGGCCTCGTCACGAGCAGTAAAAATCATACCAGAGACATAAACAATATCACCAACACGCAATTTCTTAATCACATCAGAACCCACTGGAAGATCAAGATGATACTCCATAACTATTCCACCTCCCAAGATCCATCAGAATGAATAACCATCCTAGCACGACGATCAGCCCAGCACTGAACAGCAATACCAACAGGAAGACTAGCTGGATGACGATGAGCCACCTCAATATGAACATCCAAAACAGTAGTCTTACCACCCAAACCCATAGGACCAATACCACTATCATTAATCCTCTTGATGAGTTCCTCTTCCATAGCAGCAATAGTCTTATCTTTATTTCGAACACCAACAGGACGCAACAAAGAGCGCTTACCAAGCTTCAAAGCAAGATCAGCACCACCACCAATACCAATACCAACAACAGTAGGTGGGCATGGATTACCAGCAGCCTTAATCATCTCATCAACAACAAAATCCTTAACACCCTCAATACCAACACCTGGCTTAAGCATACCAAGCTTACTCATATTCTCACTACCACCGCCTTTCGGCAAAGAAGTAATAAAAACATCAGATCCATCAACAAAATCCCAAGTAATATACGGAATATGCTCACCAGTATTATCCTTATGATTCTCACAAGTAAAAGGATCAACAGTATTAGGACGAAGAGGAACCTCCATAGTTGCTTTTTTTACAGCATCAACAATTAGATCCTTAAGCTTACTAATATGTGGAAAATCCACTCCAACTTCAACAAAAAAAGTCTGAATACCAGTATCCTGACACATAGGACGACCAGACTCTTTAGCAAGATCAATATTTTTCAAAATAGCATCAATCTGAATCTTTGCAACGCCATCCTCAACTTTATATGCATTTTTCAATGACTTAATTACATCATCTGGTAGCTCAGTTTCTGCTTTTTTAATGAGTTGAACAACACCCTTTTTAATATCTTCAAAGTCCATTTTCTCACCCTTCCTTGAAAGCAAAAACTGAGATTTGCCTCCTTGCAATACTGCGAGTAAAACAATTAAGCATTATATAACAGTTATTAGGCAAAAAAAGAAAAAAATGATAGAAAGAAATTGGTTCTATTTTGCTTTACCGATTTCATCTACTGCTTCAGGATTAGCAAGTGTTGAAATATCCCCAACATCCTTACCAAGAGCTTTAGACCTGATTACACGTCTCATAATTTTTCCACTACGTGTTTTTGGTACATCGTTGACAAACCATATCTCATCAGGACGAGCTATTTTACCCATCTCGTTACCTACATGTTCACGAAGCCGTTTACGAAGCTCATCACTAGGTTGAGCATCGCCTATAAGAACCACATATGAAGTTATCGACTCACCCTTAAGCGAATGTGGTTTTCCAATAACTGCTGCTTCTGCAACCATTGGATGACTAACAAGTGCTGATTCAATTTCAGAGTTCCCAAAACGGTGTCCTGACACATTTAGCACATCATCTGCACGACCCTGTATCCAGAAGAAATCGTCATTGTCTTTCCGTGTTACATCACCAGCGAGATATATTCCATCAAATTTACTCCAATAAGTATCCTTGTATCTCTGCTCATTTTTGTAAATACCACGTAGCATACCCGGCCATGGACGAGTCAACACTAGGTTCCCACCAGCATTTTGAACAGGTTCACCCTTTTCATTCAATACATCAGCAGATAAACCAGGAAGTGGTCTTGTTGCAGAACCAGGTTTTAAATCTGTCAAAGGCAGTGGAGATATAACGAAATGCCCTGTTTCTGTCTGCCACCATGTATCCATAATCTGACAGTTCTCATTACCAATATGTTTGTAATACCATATCCATGCCTCAGGATTTATTGGCTCACCAACAGATCCAAGCAATCGTAGTGTACTCAAATCATGTTTTTTAACCCAGTCTTCACCATATTTCATAAACAGCCGGATACTTGTTGGAGAAGTATACAATAGTGTAATATTATATTTCTCTATAAGTTCCCACCATCTATCAGGCTGTGGATAATTTGGAGCTCCCTCATACAATACAGATGTAGCTCCAAGAATAAGTGGTGCATACACAATATATGAATGCCCTGTAATCCAACCGATATCAGCAGCACACCACCAAATATCAGTATCCTTCATATCAAAAACCCAATTCAACGTATATGCGGTCCCAACAGCATAACCACCATGAGCATGAATAATACCCTTTGGTTTACCAGTAGTACCACTAGTATACAAAAAGAACAAAGGATCATTTGCATCAAGCTTCTCAGTTTCACATTCCTTTGGCGAATCAAAAACAAGATCATGCCACCAGACATCACGACCAGCGGTCCAAGGAACACCATCACCAGTACGCTTCACAACAATACAATGCTCAACACTTGGAGCTTCTTCAAGAGCGACATCAGCTTGTTCTTTCAAGTAGACTTTTCTGCCACGTCGCCAGAAACCATCACAAGTAATAACCACTTTAGTTTCACAATCATTTACCCGATCTCGGAATGCAAGAGAGCTAAAACCAGAAAATACAACAGAATGAATTGCACCAATCTTAGCGCAAGCAAGCATAGCAATAGGAAGCTCAAGGATCATTGGCATATAAATACCAACACGATCGCCTTTTGTAACGCCAAGTTTTTTCAAAGCATTAGCAAGCTTATTAACCTCAATGTAAAGATCGTTATAGGTTAATTTTTTAACATCACCAGGTTCACCTTCAAAAATAAAAGCAACCTTGTTTTTCCTCCAGCTTTTCACATGTTTATCAAGTGCATCATGAACAATATTATACTTAGCACCAACAAACCATTTAGCCCATGGAACATCCCACTCTACAATTTTGTCATATGGTTCGTACCATTCAACAAAATCCTTTGAAATCTCTTCCCAGAACCATTCCCCGTTCTCAGCTTTTTTATATAGCTCATCGAGATCTTTTATATTGTGTTTGTCCATCCACTGCTTTACATTAGTCTGATTTACAAACTCTCCTTTTGGTTTAAAAACACGTTTTTCATCAAGCAATACAGATATGTTCTCTTCAGCCATTTTTTTCACCCTTTTCAATTTTTTTAGTAATCCCCGGGAAAAGCTCCTGTTAATTTTGCGTATTCCTCAAAGTTCTCAACCCAATCAAAGTCTAAATCAAATTCATCCTTTGATTTTTTCAATACCCTCTTATCAAGATGTTTTTTCTGCTCTTCTATAAGTTTTGCAAGAGGAGCAAATCTCTTAGCTCTAAAAACTGGATAGGCCGCAGCAGAATCAACACCATCTAATGTTCGAATATGTTCTCTGAGGAATTTATTAACTGTTTCTTCATGGTCAGCGGCGATACTCATAATTAAATCTTCGTCTCCAAGAGAATATGAGATATATATCGGGAAAAGATTGAACGGATAATGGTAATTATGTAGATACTCATAGATTCTCTTGTAATTTTTTGGATGTGTATAAATTCGTATCACATACCTTCGTATGTTTTCAGGTTTCTTTTTTGGAATTGCAAAAAATACAGGTTTCATAAGTGATACCGTTTTTGTATGGTGTACTTCATCACATTTGACTATCTCTTCTGTTAAAAAATTAGAGATATCATCTGGACTTTCTACATTAAAAATAAGTCCAACATCCATCATTCCCTCTGTTTGAGTAGCATATAATGGGGTAATTGGTTTTGATGGGTCATCTTTTATTTCATTTTCTATATAGTTCCATACCCTGCTTAAATCTGTTTTTGGATACAATCTTACTATCATCAACATATTATCTTCCTCCCTACACGCGTAGTATATTAGGGGTTGCCTGAATATGCTAGCAGTATAATAATTTTTGTGCTAATTTAAACTATATTTCTACAAGAACTTTGCAAATAATTTAAGTAGTAATTTCATATTACCGATAATACCCTATAGATGAGTAGTATGCGGGGAGGTTAATTCATATGGGAAAAGGTATAGTTCAGAAGATTTTAGAAAAGCATATTGTAGAAGGCAAATGGGAACCAGGTAAGGAGCTTGCTATAAAAATAGATCAGACGTTGACTCAGGATGCAACTGGTACTATGGCATATCTTCAGTTTGAAGCCATGGGGGCAACAAAAGTTAAAACAGAATTATCGGTTAGTTTTGTTGATCATAATACTGTTCAGATTGGTTTTGAAAACGCTGATGATCATAAGTATCTTCAAACTGTAGCAGCAAAATATGGCATTATTTATTCACGTGCAGGTAATGGTATTTGTCATCAAGTCCATTTGGAGCGTTTTGGTAAACCAGGTAAAACATTGCTAGGTAGCGATTCTCATACACCTACTGGTGGCGGTATTGGCATGATTGCAATTGGTGCCGGTGGGCTTGATGTTGCTGTTGCAATGGCGGGTGGTCCATTTTATCTAACGTGTCCTAACGTGATTAAGGTTAATTTACATGGAAAACTTAAACCATGGTGCACAGCAAAAGATGTTGTTCTAAAAATGCTTGAAATCTTTACAACGAAAGGCAATGTTGGTTGTGTTTTTGAGTATGATGGCAAGGGAGTAAAAACACTATCTGCGCCTGAGCGTGCAACAATTACTAATATGGGTGCTGAATGTGGTGTGACTACTTCTGTTTTTCCAAGTGATGAAACAACAAAAACTTTCTTAAAAGCTCAAGGACGTGAAAATGACTGGGTTGAGATGAAGGCGGATACAGATGCAGAATATTACAAAGAAATTGATATTGATCTAAATGAGATTGTTCCACTAACCGCATATCCTCATAGCCCGGGAAATATTAAAACAGTGAAAGAACTAGAAGGGATGAAAGTAGATCAAGTATGTCTTGGAAGTTGCACAAATTCATCATACAAGGATCTTATGACTGTTGCAAAAATTTTGAAAGGAAAAAAGGCTCATCCAAATGTGAGTTTTGTAATAGCACCTGGCTCAAAACAAGTACTAGAAAATATTGCAAAAGATGGAGGACTAGCTGATTTAATCTCAGCTGGTGCACGGATTGCTGAATCAGCTTGTGGTTTTTGTATAGGTAACAGTCAATCACCAAAAACTGAGGCAGTATCTCTTCGAACAAGTAATCGTAATTTCCTTGGTCGTTCTGGGACAAAAAGTGCACAGGCATATCTTGTAAGTCCTGAAACAGCTGCAGCAGCAGTAATTACTGGTAAAATGACTGACCCGCGTGATTTGGAAAAAATGGGAATCAAATATCCCGATGTCGAAATACCTGAGAAGTTCTACATTGATGATAGTATGTTTATTTATCCAGAGGATGCAGAAAAAGTTGAGATATACCGGGGGCCGAATATTGGTGATCCACCAGCGAGTCTACCATTGCCTGAAGAGATTAGTGGTGAGATCACAATCAAAGTTGGTGATAAAATAACAACGGATCATATTATTCCGGCAGGTAGCAAGATGAAATATCGGTCAAATGTTCCCAAGTATTCTGAGTTTTTATTTGAAGTGGTTGACCCTACATTTCATGATCGTGCTGAAAAAATACAACACGATGGTAAGGATAACATCATTGTCGGCGGGCTTAGTTATGGCCAGGGATCTTCTCGTGAACATGCAGCGCTTTGTCCGATGTTTCTTGGTGTAAAAGCTGTTATTGCAAAATCACTTGAGCGCATTCATACAGCTAACCTGATTAATTTTGGAATAATTCCACTGACATTCAAAAGTGATGGTGATTATAATAAAGTTGAACAGGGAGACGATATTGAGATACCTGATATTAGAAGTGTTATTGAGTCAGGTGGTGTAGTGAAAGTTAAAAATAAAACTAAAAGCGTAGAGTTTGAAGTTGATTATAATCTCTCAGATAGACAGAAAGAGATTATTCTTGCAGGTGGGACACTTGCATATATGAAAAGTAGGTCTAAATAAAAAAAATAGCGAGGTAAAAGATATGGCACAAAGAGGTGTAAGAGAATATAATGGGAAAAAAATGCTTGCAAAATATTGGATTGAGTATTTTGGCAAAAGTTTTAGCTATCCTGGAAAAATAGTCCTTGTTGATCCAGATACAAGATTAGATGATCTTCCAAAGAAATACAAATGGCTAAAAGAAGAAAAGCTAGTAGTAAAACCCGATCAACTGTTTGGTAAACGAGGTAAACATGGTCTAATCAAAGCTAATGCAAGTTTTGCAGAGGCTAAAAAATGGATTAAAGAACGAATGAATAAGGATACGAGAGTTGGTAAAGTAACTGGTAAACTGACTCATTTTATCATAGAACCATTCGTACCACACAAGGGGGAGTTCTATGTAGCAATAAAAAGCAATCGTGAAGGAGATACGATTTATTTTTCAAATCACGGTGGTGTTGATATTGAATCGGTTTGGAAAACTGTTTCTGAAATCCAAATTGGTGTAACTGACAATATTGATAAAATAAATATTGAAAGTAAACTTCCAAAGGATACGCCAAAAGAACATAAGAAAATGTTTGCTGATTTTGTCAAAGGATTATACAAGTTCTATAGGGATCTTAACTACGCATATCTTGAAATCAACCCATTTGTTGTAACCGGTAAAAACATTGTACCACTTGACCTTGTAGCTCGAATTGATGATACTGGTCATTTTGAAAGCAGTGAGAAATGGTGCGGTCTATCATTTCCGGCACCATTTGGACGTAAGCTTTCCAAAGAAGAAAAATACATTAAGATGATGGATGAAAAAAGTGGTGCATCATTGAAACTTACTGTCCTAAATCCAAAAGGTCGTGTGTGGACTATGGTTGCTGGCGGTGGAGGTAGTGTAATTTACACTGATACCATCGTTGATCTGGGTTACAGAGATGAGCTGGCAAACTATGGTGAATACAGTGGTAATCCAACAACTGATCTAACATATGAGTATGCAAAAACCATTCTTGATTTGATGACTCGTGAGAAAGATCCGAAAGGACGTCCAAAGTTTTTACTTGTTGGTGGTGGTATTGCTAACTTTACTGATGTTGCAAAAACGTTTACTGGTATTACCATGGCATTACGAGATTATAAGAAGAAACTTAAAGATACAAAAGTAAAAATCTATGTTCGACGTGGTGGACCAAACTATCAAGAAGGCTTGCGCATCATGAAGGATCTTGGTAAAGAACTTGGAATTCCAATTGATGTATATGGACCTGAGACACATATGACACGTATTGTCGATATGGCGTTAGGGGGCAAATAATGGAGGCGATTACCATGACAAAAACTAAGAAATCAAATAAAAGACCAGATTATATTATAATGGATAAAAACACAAAGGCAATTGTCTTTGGTTTTCAAACACGTGCAATTCAGCGTATGCTCGATTTTGATTATATTTACAGACGTGAAGAACCATCTGTTGTTGTAATAGTAAATCCAACTCGTGATGGAATGCATAAATGTTTCTGGGGCACTAAAGAAATCCTTATACCAATGGTTAAAACCATCAAAGAAGCAACGAAGATGCATCCCGAAGCAGACTTCATGGTAAACTTTGCAAGTTTCAGATCAGCATATCCAACAAGTAAAGAAGCACTTGAAAGCAAAACTATTCGCTCTGTTGCAATAATTGCAGAGGGAGTACCTGAGCAGAGAAGCAAAGAACTCATAAAAATTGCAAAAGAAAAAAACAAATGGATAATTGGTCCTGCAACAGTCGGTGGAATTGCAGCAGGTGGATTCAGAATAGGAAACACCGCTGGTATGCTTGACAACATTGTTGCATCAAAACTACACCGTCAGGGTAGCGTTGCCTATGTTTCAAAATCTGGTGGACTATCCAACGAGTTGAACAATATTATTGCTATGAACACTGATGGAGTCTATGAAGGAGTAGCAATAGGTGGAGACAGATACCCAGGTTCAACTTTTATAGATCACATGATAAGATATGAGAAAAACCCTGACATCAAAATGGTAGTTCTGCTTGGTGAAGTCGGTGGAACAGATGAATACGAAGTAATAGAGGCAATGAAAAAAGGACGAATAAAAAAACCAGTAGTTGCCTGGTGTATTGGAACCTGTTCAAAGGTATTTCCAGCAGAAGTTCAGTTTGGTCATGCTGGCGCACGAGCAGGAGCAGATCGTGAAACAGCTGATGTTAAAAACAAAGCACTCAAAGAAGCTGGTGCATATGTTCCAACTAGTTTTGATGACTTTGACGAACAAATCAAAAAAGCATATACAAAACTAGTAAAATCTGGTAAACACAAACCAATACCTGATGTTGAACCACCAACAATACCACTGGATTATGCAGTAGCACTTAAACAAGGCATTATTCGCCGACCAGCTAACTTCATTGCAACCATTTCTGATGACCGTGGTGAAGAACTACGATACTGTGGTGTCAAGATTAGTAAAATCTTTGAAGAAAAATGGGGACTAGGTGGAGTAATAGGTCTACTATGGTTT
>JAUWGL010000150.1 GCA_030606465.1 Thermoplasmata archaeon
AGGTTAATATCTAATGAGGGTTCTCCATCAGGTACAAAAGCAAGATAATCGATAGGCTCTCTTCTTTCTCTTGCTTCTTTGACTTTATTCTTTACATTTTCCAGTATCTCTTTTGGTTTATAGAAAACCTGCCGGTTTACATGCATATTTGAGGTTCTACCAAGCTGGCAATAAATACAGGAATATGTACAAATTTTTGGAGGGATGTTATTTATTCCCAGACTTTGTCCTAGACGCCTTGATGGAACAGGGCCATATGCTATCATTTTCACTTTATCTGGCATCTTTTTTTCCCTCTACAACATAGAGACTTGCAAGCCCTAAGTTTTTACTAGCAACTATTTCACCTTTTTTTATACCTAAAAAATACTCTTCGTTTTCTATAAAAAAATACTTAGAAATAAACTCTTTTATCTCCTCAACATTGGTATGCTTTATGTTCTTTCGAATATATGAGTCTCTATCTTTGTATTCCTCTTTAAAATAACTTGATTGAGGGTTCAGCATGAGAATGAGAATCTTACCTTTTGATCCAAGAACTCTATGGGCCTCCTTTAGAGCCCCTTTATAATTTTTAACAAACTCAAGAGATGTAACATATAAAACAGCATCAAAACTGTTGTTATTAAACCCAAGATGCTGAGCATCTCCACATGCTACAGGAATTGATTTTGGAACTTGATTAATCATCTGTTTTGATATATCTAAACCAGTGATATTCATTTCCGGATGAAGCTGATGAAGTCTTGCCTCTAACAATGCAGGACCACAGCCAATGCTTAAGACAGTTTTACAATCTTTCAACCTTGATTCAACGAACTCTAACTCTTCGTTCAATACTTCTTTACCAAATCCGCTGTTATAGAATTTTAAATACTTTTCAACTTCGTTTTTGTTTATCATTCTTTCACAAAATTTAAAACATAACCTTGTTCAAGACAATTATCATGTATTAGTATTTTGTAAATCATTCTTTCAAAACGAAAACATGCAGACTCTATCTCATCTTTAACATCATCCAATTCCATGTTCATATGTTCCTGATGGTGTTTTGGATAAACTGAAACAATAGCGTTAGGTTTTAAAACCCGGTAAATATCGGCCAACAACTTTTTTCTGTTATCTACTAAATGTATAACATCATAAAGCAAAACCACATCAACAGACTCATCTTGCAAGGGTAGACCAGATCCTTCTGATACCTCCACTATTTCAATGTTTTCTAATCCTCTTTCTTCAGTTCTATGCATCAGTTCATCCAAATGTTCCCTGTTTTTATCAATAGCATAAACCTTTCCACTCCTCCCAACTATTCCTGCTGTTGGAATTGAATAATTGCCTACTCCACAGCCTAAATCCAAGACCGTTTGCTTATGTTTAATACCAACATCTATCAGAAAAATTTCACCCATCCGATCCAACCATTTTTTTATATCATCATTACACATGTTTTTACCTAGATTTCAATTATTTTTCCTACACCACCCTTGATATATGTCCTTGGAAATAATTCTTTTATCATCTTTTTATGCTGAGTACAGTGACACGGACAGATGAAATCCAAATCTTCTAGAATTGAAAAATTATTAAAACCATGCAGCCCCCCAACCAGACCTACGATATTGCCATACTGCTTCGCAGCATCAATGATTTTTTCAACATCAGGATGTGAACAGCCTGCAAGGACATACCAACCATTTTCACCTTTAAGAACCAACGATTGTTCATCTACCGGACCCTTAAGTCTACCAGTAGTATACATTCCTTCTGTGATTTCCTGAGGCTCCTCGGCAGATACGAGTTGCATGTTTTCACTAGGACTTTTCTTTCCTAATCGATAGAGTTCTACGTCACCGACAAGAGGCACAAGTGCTTGTAATCCCCCACTATGATCCCAGTGCTCATGCGATATCACTATTTTGCTAATCATCCTAGGATCTATGCCAAGCTTCTCCATGTTACTCAGCAAAATATTGCCTCTGGCTCCAGTATCAAAGAGAATAGCTTCATCCGCTGTTCCAATTAAACAAGAAAAACCCCAGTCTGACTTTAAACCAATATCTTTTTTGTAGACATCATTATCATACATAATAGTAAGTTTCATCTTATCCTCCTCATTTTGTTATTACTCCTGAATATATAAAAGCATATTGTTTCATTTTGATCCATTTTCCATCATCAACACCAATAAGATTTCCACAGGGGCATTTGATATCCTTTCCGTTATGAATGCTAAGATCCTCCACTATTCGATTCTTCCAGCAATGCCATATTCTCCCTTCCCCAATTTTTACATATCGAAAGATTTTTCGTTTGCACTGTGCACATCGTATTATTATCATCTCTATCAAACAGCTATCTGAAATACATGTCCATTCTGTCAAACGCTTTATTTATCATTTCTTCAGGTACACAAAACGACAGCCTTAGATGACTTTCTCCTGTTGGTCCAAATGCGATTCCAGGTGTTGTTGAAACTTTTGCCTCTTTCAAAAGTTTTTTACAAAGCGTCGTCGAATCTTTACCTTCTTCCAATAATATCTTTGGGAACATAAGATATGAACCTTTTGGTTTTTGATATTCAAAAACTGAGCCAAGTTCATCAAGCCTCTTGCACATTACATCACGAGCAGAGAGGTAGTGCTCTCTGAATTTTGCAATACAATCTTGGGAACCTTGCAATGCTGCAAGTGCTGCATATTGAGAAACTACCGTAGCACAAATAGCAAAAGGAATATGTGCTTTGGCGATATGTGGAATCAGTGTTTCATCTGTATGCAAATAGCCGATTCTCCAACCTGTCATCGCGTAGCTTTTCGTAAAAGTAAAACAGCTAACCGCATTCCTTTTCATTTCTGGAATTGAAGCTATACTAAAATGTTTATGGCCATCATAAGTAAAATATTCATAGGCCTCATCTGTAATGA
>JAUWGL010000151.1 GCA_030606465.1 Thermoplasmata archaeon
ATAATGCAAGACCAAGACCACGATTTCCGCCTTTTCCACAGGAGTCAAGCAAATCAGCAAAACGTTCCAGTTCACAATTTATTATATCTGATTTGTAGCGTGGTCTAATAACTGTGTCAAGTATGTTTTTTTCACAGCCATTTCTGATTAGTTTTAACATTAGAAATGACTGTAATTGTTTTTTCTTCTCATTATCAAGACCTCCAATTTTTATATCTTTTTTTAATTTCAACTGCTCTAACAGTTCATGTATCCCTTTTTTATTTCCAGAGATCCCTGTATAATATGGATCAACTGAGTAAAACAGTGTATCAAAAAGTGTACCCCCGTAGAGTTTTATCCCAATATTTTCCGTAAGTAACCCTTTTTTTAATGCTTCATCAAGAATATCTTTATTGTACCCCGTGATGCCACCAATGTATTGTTTGTCACCGGTTGCACCAGCAAGTGCCAAGGGTGCTAAATCAATATTTATTGGGTCAAGAGCCTTAACCAGGGACAAAGCAAGTGTTGCACCACAAGCATCATAGTTACCATTAATACCACAAAGATTTGCATTTATCTGAAGAACATTTTCTGATGTTTCTTTCTTAAGATATTGATGGTGATCAATGATGATAACTTTACAATTGAACTGCTCAAGTGTCTCTATCTGACCGCTTCCCATATCTGTGAAAACAATTAATTTATTGTCTTCTTTTGAAACTCTTTCAAGGCCTTTATCAAAAGGGTTGCGCATAAGACTAGCATGAAAATCAAAGCCAGTACGATGAAGAGCTTTACAAACAATAGCAGCAGCAGTAATACCATCAGCATCATAATGAGAAACAACACGAATCCTAGTATCCATTGGATAAGATAGAATAATCTCTGACGCTTTTTCACATAATTTTGTAAGATTGGTTTTCATCGTCAAATAACTGGAAAGTCATATCATGTAAAAAAAGATAATGATTTTAGAAATCTGTTTATTCAAACATTAATTTGGCTTGTTCAGGGCTATATTTCCAACCCTTTGGAAGACCGTCTGTTGAATGATAATATTTTGTAAGACGCCTGATTTTAGATTCAGTTAGATGAAGGCTTCTTTTATTTGAAAGATCTTTTTTATGGGGTTCTAAATGCTTCTTTAACTGTAGTGCGGTATGTATAAGATTCCTTAAATCCTCAGGGATCTCCTGTTTCATTTGGTTTCCTTCTAATATCTTCAATATTTTTTTACCAGTAGCAAGTTTGACATCAGGTACTGCATATTGATCTCGTAGAATCATCCCGATCTCACTAGTAGAATGCCCCTTTTTCGCTAGTTCAATAACACGGGATTCCACTTCTCTAGAGTTCAACGCACTCCACTCAGGATGCTTTTTTCTATCAACAGGATGAACAGATCCAGATTTACCTTTTCTTCTTGCATGCATTCGAGCCATACTATTTTACTCCAAAGGTATCTATAAGGTAAGTCCTGAATAAGGTTATGATATATAAAATTAAAGGAAGAAAAAAAGAGGATTTTATTTAACTTTTTTAAACCTTGATCCAAGTTTTTCCATAACCTTCGGAAGCGTTGTATACTCCATATCCGCCATAGGCAGACGATGCGGCTCAAATGGACCATGACGTCTCATATAATCCATAACCTCCTGAGCTTTCCTCCGTGTTAAATCAAACGCAGGGTCATCAAAAAGATCTACAGGCTCAGTTAGTTTACCATTTTTAAGTTGAAAACCAAGTGCTGTAACTCGTGGTGGGCCATCAAACCTGGTACACTGTGCATCTTTTACTGATACAGGCATAAGTGGACCATTATGAGACCCGCGCATCCAACCAGAAACCAGATGCCCTAGTGAAAAACCTTCAAGAACCTCCCCTAAAGCAGGTAATCCAGATTGTGCCCTTACTAAACCAGCAGGATCATCTTTACCAACATACTCACCTGCTATCTGATAGAGTTTCTCAGTGGAAATAACAGAAACAGGTTCAGATGATGGTAGTTTAGAGGATTTTTTGGGATAAACACGTTTGACCACAAAACGAGATTTCGCACCGATCAAAGCTAGAAGATCATACATTTCTTCAGGTGTCTTCAGAAACACGTTTTTATGTTCCTGAATATCCCAAACCTCAAAAACAAAACCATCATGAATCGAAGGATCAATAATTAGACCAGCAGTGTTAAAAGGATCAGCAAAAATCTTGAAAATCGGAAAATTGAACGCTCCTGGCTCTGTTTTATCCATCATAAAAGCAACAACTGGTTCTGCTTTCCTCTCAGTGAACTCCATCTCAGCAATACCAGGACCCATACCTTTTATGTTACCAGAAAACGCATCAGAAAGAAGATCTTGACCTGCACCATATAAACCAAGATCACGAGCTTTTTCTGTGGCTTCACAAAAAGTATCCCATGAAAGACTATGAACCTCTTTACTGTCAACACCATTGGTATGAGTCATTATAAGCTCAAGATCATCACCACAATGAGTCACATGAAAATCTATGATCAATTTTTCTCTTTGTGATTCCAATAATGCTTTCTGCGCAATGGCTTCCAAGCTGGGATGAACCTTTGCATGTCCAGGCCAACCTCCTACATCTGCTTTAATTATACTAAAAGTCGTCTTCATAAGTTTAAACCTCTTGTTTTCTTGGTATACAAATTATATATTTAAATTATTTGGAAACTATCGGTTGTCAGTAAAGTATATATTTTTCTCCTTGTTTGCAAATAAAAGTAGTGTGCTTAAAATGTCATTAAAAATCTATAATACTTTATCAAGAAAAAAAGAAGTATTTGCTCCTGTTGAAAATGGGAAAGTAAAGATGTATGTCTGTGGTATGACAGTATATTCTGATGCCCATATCGGCCATGCAAGAACCTATTTTGCTTTTGATGTAATA
>JAUWGL010000090.1 GCA_030606465.1 Thermoplasmata archaeon
AATAGGTTTTAAAAAATATTCCTAAAAAAAGGGGGTTTTAAGAATAATATGTTAAATGATCCATTGGCAAATGCGCTTTCTCTTATGAAAAACGCTGAAATAAAAGGAAAAGGCACATGTACAATTCAGCCTTCATCTAAACTAATAGGAGGAGTTCTAAACCTGCTAAAAGAAAAAGGATACATCAACGAATATGAATACCTGGATGATGGAAAAGCAGGTGTTTTTCAAGTTGAACTTAAAGGAAGCATTAACAACTGTGGTGTTATCAAACCAAGATATCCCATAAAAAGAGAAGACATGGATAAATGGGAATCCCGGTATCTTCCAGCACGAGATTTCGGTCTTTTGATTCTTACAACAACACAAGGTATAGTATCACATAATGAAGCGAAAAAAAATGGAATCGGAGGTAAACTACTAGCATATGTTTACTAGAAAAAGGTGATCAGACATGGCAAAAACAGCTGAAATCAAAGAGCAAATAACGATTCCAGAAAACGTTGAAGTAAAAATAGAAAACAACATACTCACATTAAAAGGAGAAAAAGGAGAACTATCAAGATTTTTTTCATATCCTAAAATCAACATGAAAACAAATGGAAAAAATGTTGAAATACAAAGTAAAAACGTTAGAAGGAAAGAAAAAGCCTTGATTGGAACATGGGTTGCACATATTAAAAACATGATAACAGGGGTTACCACAGGGTTTAAATATAAAATGAAAACAGTGTTTTCTCATTTTCCTATTAAAACATTGGTTGAGGAAAACGAGTTTGTTATTCAAAATTTTCTAGGTGAAAGAGCACCACGTAAGGCAAAAATCCTTGAAGGTGTAACTGTGGAAGTAAAAGGCGATGATATAACAGTGAATGGTATTGACAAAGAAAAAGTCGGGCAGACAGTTGCAAACATTGAACGAGCAACGAAGGTAAAAAAACGGGATATACGTGTTTTTCAAGATGGAGTATATCGGATCAGTAAAGGAGATAGATAGACAATGGCAAAAAAAGATGATGTTATCAAAGAGTTCACATCACTTAAAGGTGTCGGCAAGAAAAAAGCTGAACTGCTTTATGACAATGGTTTAAACTCCATGGATAAACTAAAAAAGGCTTCCGTTAAAGATTTAACAGCTGTTGAAGGCGTCAATGAAAAACTTGCGAAAGAAATACTAGATCAAGTTAAAAAAATAGAACCTGAGAAAGAAACAAAAAAACCTGAAGTTAAAAAGAAACCGGCTACAAAAAAAGAAACAGAGAAAAAAGAAGAAAAAATAAAACCTGAAGTTAAAAAGAAAACAACAGCTGAAAAAAAGACAAAGGAACCTGAATCTAAGGTTAAAAAGGAAACCGAGGAAGAAAAAGAAACTCCTGAAGAAGAGGAAGAAGAGGGTTACAAGGTTAAGAAAAAACCTAAGATTTCTAAAGAAAAGAAAGAGAGAATACGGATTAGAAAACAAATAAAGAGTAGGACACCAGAGTTTCTTAGGGAGGAATGGTTTCGTTATAAACGTATTCCTCGAAACTGGCGTAGACCAGATGGTATAACTTCTAAGATGCGGATTAATAGAAAATACAGACCTAGTAAGGTAAAAGTTGGGTTCAGAGGGCCAAAAGATGTTCGTGGGCTTCATTCTTCTGGTTTTGAAGAAGTAATGGTATATAATGTAAATGATCTTGAACATATTAATAATGAAACACAGGCTGCAAGGATTGGTGGCTCTGTGGGGACAAGGAAACGTATTGAGATTGAAAAAAAGGCTGAAGAGCTTGATGTTAGAATACTTAACATGTAAAAAAAGAAAGGGTGTTTTAGGTTATGACAGATTTAAGGAATCAACGAAGAATGGCGGCTTTATTGCTTAAATGTGGTGTTAACCGGGTTTGGATGGACCATGACCGTGTTGACGAAATCGCGAAGGCTGTCACCAAGGATGACATAAGGGTCCTTATCAATGGGAAAGCAATAAAAAAAATGCAAACAAAGGGTATTTCAAGTGCTCGTAAAAAATATGTTGAAAGTCAGAAAAAGAAGGGACGTCGACGTGGTCATGGATCAAGGAAAGGTGCAAAGTATGCACGTTTACCGCGGAAGGAACGGTGGATGAAACTCATTCGACCTATTAGAGCAGATCTTAAAACTTTGAGAGATGAAAATAAAATTGACCGAAGTGTTTATCGTAAGTATTATAGAAAGGCAAAAGGTGGTGAGTTTAGAAGTAGACATCATCTTAAGACGCATTTAATAGCTGATGGAGTGTTAAAAAAAGAAGAGGAGGGTTAAACAATGAAACAAGGACCTCGTTATCATGTTAAACCAAGAAGACAGCGTGAAGGTAAAACAGATTATAGAAAAAGATTGAAACTGCTTAGATCTAGGAAAACAAGAATGGTTGTAAGGAAATCCTTGAAAAACACTCAAGTACAGTTTGTTGAATATTATGAGAGCGGGGATAATATTGTTGCTTCTGCTATTTCAAAGGAACTAGTTAGCAAATACAAATGGAAATATTCAACATCTACAACCCCTGCAGCTTATCTCACAGGCATACTCGCAGGAAAACGAGCTAAAGATAAAGGAATAAATGAATGTGTACTAGACGTAGGGCGGTATCTACCTGTTACTGGTTCTAAAATATTTGCTTCGCTTAAAGGAGCACTCGATGCAGGAGTAGACTGCCCTCATAATGAAGAGAAACTGCCAAATGAAGATAGAATCATGGGCAAACATTTAGATAAAAACATTATGTCTGCTGTGGAAGATATAAAAAACAAAATTATTGGAGGCAAATAATGGCAGCAACTAGAGGAAAAAGACGTCAGGGTAGACGACCAGAAAGAAAAAGAGAACGGGTACCCGTAGAATGGGAGCCAAAGACTAAACTTGGTAGAATGATAAAAGGCGGAAAAATTACCAGCATGAATGATGCACTAAAAACAGGTCTGCCTATTAGAGAATCTGAGATTGTTGATTTACTCCTCCCGGAGCTAGAAGATGAAGTATTAGATGTAAACATGGTTCAACGTATGACTGACTCGGGTAGAAGAGTAAAATTTGTTATAACTGTTGCTGTTGGTAACAATGATGGATATGTAGGTTTTGGTCAGGCAAAAGGCAAGGAAGTCGGCTCAAGTATTCGGAAAGCAATAGATAATGCTAAGTCAAACATAATGGAGATACGAAGAGGATGCGGCTCATGGGAATGTGGCTGTAGGAAACCACATACTGTACCATTTGCTATAACCGGAAAAAGTGGAAGCGTTGAAATAACTCTTAAACCAGCTCCCCATGGCATCGGGCTTGCGACAGGTAATGTCGCAAAAAAAATACTAACACTCGCGGGGATAGAAGACTGCTGGACTTTTACCCGAGGGAAAACAAAAACTACTGTTAACTATGCAAAAGCTGTTTTTAATGCACTTGAACAAAATGTGAAAATGCGGATTTTAGAAAAAGAAATTAAAACGGTTGGTATAGTATCTGGAAGCATTGGTAAAAAAGAAAAACAACCACCAATACCAGAACAAAAAAACAATAAAACAGAGGAGGAGGCTAAAAAATGACATATGCAGCTATAAGAGTAAGAGGCATTGTCAATATAAAACCAGATATCAAAAAAACTTTACAATTACTTAATTTAACAAGGGCAAACCATTGTGTGTTACTTGAGGAAAACCCTAGCGCTAAAGGAATGCTGCGGGTTGCAAAGGATTACATAACATGGGGTGAAATAGATAAAAAAGTTTTATCAAAGCTTATAACCTCAAGGGGTAAACTAACGGGGGACAAAGAGTTAACAGAAGAATATATCAAATCAGCTACATCCTATGATAATATGGATAAGCTCTCCCAGGCTATAATTGATAGCAAGTTTAAATACAAGGATATACCTAGTGTTAAACCAGTTTTCAGGTTGAACCCACCAAGAAAAGGCTATGAAGGTGTTAAACGATCATTTGTAAACAAGGGAGCTCTGGGATATCGTGGTGAAAAAATTAATATATTAATTGAGAAAATGGTATGAAAAAGATTAATTATTCCAAAAAATTTTTATATTAGTGTGTTTTATTAATAATAAAGAGGGGTATTTAAGATGGAAGAAACACTGTATAATATTGAAATACATAAAAAAGAATCCGGCGGATATATGGGGAGGATATTTTCAGATATGGATGGCGTTAAAGAATTCAAAAATGATCATTTAGATAGGCTTCTGAGAGATATAACAGTTGATATACAACTTGCTCTTGGTGAATTCTCTAACCGACCTAGTGATACCCCTGGAAGTCAAGAACAACTCTAAAAAACCAATATATGTCTACAGTACACCCGAATGTGAAAAAATGCCAAAGAACTATCATCTTCCAGGAGAGAACCCTTCTCTGATTTCTTGTTTTTCATCAGCTTCATTTCCTATACTTATCGCAGCAAAACCACTAACCAATAGCAGCCCTACTACAAAACACGACAAACTTTTCATCTTTTTTCTACTTTCACCAAATTATAAAATTATTATAATTGTAATATAATATTTTGATTTAAAAGTATCTATAGACATGCGGTATTTGTATAGTTTAGGATAAGCACAGTTCTCTTTTCAAGAGTTTTTCAAGTTCTTCAAAGATGTTTTTCCCCTGCAATCTCCATGTTGCAAACATGG
>JAUWGL010000093.1 GCA_030606465.1 Thermoplasmata archaeon
CTTACTCTTACTAGAAGATTTCTTAACATTAGTTTTTCCCTTTTTTACTGATCTACTTACAGAACTACCACGTTTAATTTTCTTTGTATTGGATTTTTTAACACTTGTTTTACTTGTCTTACTCTTACCAGTATTTAATCTCATATTTGATTTCTGTTTTTTACTATTCTTTTTATTATCGTTTTTCTTTGTTTTATTAGAAGGTTTTTTAGATTTAACCTTCTTCTTTTTAAATGATCTATTTTTTATATCTTTATCTATTTTAACATTATTTAGGCTTTTTTCTGGCTTCAATTTTTTATTATTTTGATTTCCAAATTCTCGTTCTATTTTGTCAACATTTTTCTTAAGCTGCCTAGTAATCCTCGACTCATCCATTAAAATTATTTCTCGAGTAGTATAAGTCTTTCCAGTCCTTCCATTTACTGAACCTCTATCATATTTCCTTTTAGCAAAATCAGATATATTACCATTATATCTATAAATATCATGCCTTCCATCCCTTGCAGAAGAAAACCCTGTATTAGAATGTATTTTATTTGTTTTATCTAAATTCGATTTAGAATCCAACTCAATATCAGAGCTACCAATATCTTTGTTATTGCTTACTTCTGATTTATAATTATCAGAGACAGATAAAACAGAAGAGTCATTTATAATTTCTTCATCTTTATTATCAGATTTGGTATCATCCAAATTATTATGCATACCAATTAAATTATCCATAGAAGAAATACTAGCAGCCTTTTGTATACGTTTAATATTACCAGATGATTTATCCCCCATTGATAACCCTATACTAACCTCCTCAATCATAAGAGACGAAGAATCTTTACCACTTTTTTTCTTGAAATGTTGTTCTAATGAATCATCACTGTTTTGACGTCTAAATAATACACCAACAATAATCAAAGAAGAAATAATAGCTGCAATTAAACCAATTATTGTCAATAAAGATAAAACATCTAATCCTTTAACACCAGATTTTGCATTACTTCCTGAATTATCTACGTTTTGACCAGGTTTCCCAGGTATAGAATCGCTTTCTGATTTAATTGAAGGCATCTTTATTTCCATGATAGAAAAATTGCTTTGATTATCATTATCAGTAACAGTTAACTTAACAGTGTAATTTCCTTTTTCTTTATATGTATGTTCAGGATTCTTCAGATAGCTGATACTCCCATCACTGAAATCCCATGTATAATTTACAATGGATCCATTTTGATCATAACTTCCAGAGGCATTTAATGAAATTGTCAGATTAGATATATCATTAATTGAAATATTTGCTACTGGATCTCCATAAGAATTTGATTGATTCATATTTTCGTTAAAATCATTAATTTCAACAGTAGCTGTATCAACATTACTTGTTGCACCCATGTTATCTTTCACTTGGAGTTTAACAGTATAAATCCCAGCTGATGAGTACGTACGTGCTATTGTAGGTTCTGTTAACCAATCTGTATTATAGGTTTCATCATCTTCAAAATACCATTTATATTCTTTTATAGGAGCCTCAGCATCGCTACTTCTAGATCCATCAAATATTATTTCTTTATCAACGATTCCAGTGTATGGTCCACCAGCATCCGCGGTTGGTGCTGTATTAGTAATAGTACCATCACCGTTGTCATCGTCATCATCGTCGTCGTCGCCTCCGCCGCTGGATGATTTTGTTGTGAAACTCCATGTATCTGATTTGTTTTCAAACCCTGAATCGTTTACTTTGACATACCAGTTATATATAGTACTGTAACCTCTGTTAGCCCATGTAACCTGAGCTGTGGCACCATCAGTCGCATTAAGCACAGTTCCTATTAAACTATTATCTGCAGCATTATAAAATGAAACATTCATAAGGTCTCCATCAGGATCAGATACAGTAACACTTAACACGGGGCTAAGACCAATGTTTGTTGCTCCATTACTTGGAAATGGATTACTTGGTTTATTTGGAGGAGAACTAATTATATCACTAACAATCAAGGTAAAGTTACTATAATCAAAACCACCTTGACCATCATTTACAGAAACATTAACCCAATAAATACCCATGTCAGAATTATCAGGAGTACCTGATAAAACACCAGCATCTAAAACAATAGAAAGGAATCTTGCATTGGTTTCTAATGACCAGATTAGAATGTCAAGATCATCGTCATCAGCTTCGTAATCTATAAAGTAGAATTCACCTTCTAAAGCATTAGTATCATCATTTGTTTGGATAACAGGAGGACGATTCACATCACCAACAAACAAAACAAAAGACTCACTATCAGACAACGGCTCACCATCACTAACACTCACAGAAATAACATAAGAACCAGCATCACCAAAAACAGGACTAACACCCAAAACAGCAGAACCATCACCATTATCAACAAAAAATCCAAAACCAGGAACACCACTAGCAACAAATGAAACAACATCACCATCAGGATCACTAGCAGTTACAATAACCTCAAGAACATCACCCTCATCAACAAACTGATCACCAATCAAATCCAACACAGGAGGGTCATTCACTGCATTAACAGAAAACACAGCACTATCTGAATCAGAAAGACCACCAGTATCGGTAGCAGTAAACATAATGGTTTCAGAACCAAACCAGTCTTCATTTGGAACGCTAACAGTAGCAACACGATCAGTGATATCTACAACAAGTTCAACATATCCAGAAGAAACCCAAGATATATCAGAATCAGAATCCTCAACATCAGAAACGAAATTATCTAAATTAATAGAAACAAAAGAATCACCTTCATCAATATTTTGATTAACAATATCACCAACAACTGGAGGGTCATTCTCACTATTTATTGTAATATAAACATTAGCAGAATCATATCCGCCATTTCCATCATTAATGGTATAAGTAAATGAATCACTTCCATAATAATTAACGTTAGGAGTATAATAAACATAGTTTCCATCATGAGAAGTGCTACCGTAAGATCCACTTTCAACACTATAAATACTGATACTGTCGCCATCAGGGTCGTTATCATTAGTTCGAACAGAAATCTGATTATTAGATGATTCTTCATTCACAGTTGAATAATCCTCAGTTGCAGATGGCGCATGATTTGGAAAGGCATGATCATTCACAATGTCAGAGTCTAAAGCTCCTGAGCTATCTCCTACAGTTACCATAATATCCATACTTTCTATTGCACCCCATCCTGGATCATCAGAGGAGGAAACCCAGCTGTATGTGCATCTAGCTTGTTGTGCATTACCATATGATCGATCAATAATCATATTATAAAGCTGGACATTACCATCGTCATCATCAACTTCAAGAATACATGAATTAATGTCGCTATCACCATCACTATCGCTTACAATAGCGGTAACAGAAAATCTGTGTCCTGATGAGGCATCATTGATAGAAACGGAATTTACTACAGGATCATGATTATTTGGACTGACAGTAAAAGTAGCAGAATCAAAATCATAATAAATTATGAAATAAGGTTTTACATTGGATTCAGGGGGGTCATCATAAGGAGTAAAACCGTCAAAATAAGAGGCAGTAAAAGTAATAGTTTCACTGCCAATCCATCCAGTAGGATATGTAATTGTTGCAACTCCGTACCTGTCTATGTCTACTGTTAGATCTATATTGCCTTCATAAGTCCATCTTAAAAATGCGTATGGTGGAGGGTTAGCATAATCATTCAAGTTTATCAAGTTAAAACTTTCACCCTCAACAATCGTTTGACCAGGGATGTTATCTACTAAATCAGGATCGCGTATACGTTTTATTTTTATTTCTTCCGGTATTGCTTGTGCAGAATTAATGAAATATAGCCCATTAATAAGTGAAATAATTAGTATGAAAAAAATAGCGGTTGAGGCTGTTTTTTTGAACATTCGCAGCGTGATTGGTGATCTCATTTTTGTTCCTTACCTCCCCTTATTTCAGTTTTGTGGGTTATACTTTGCTAGTTATCATATATTAACATTTACCCTTGTGTTATACTCTACAGATAATAATATATAAACATATCCTGCAATTATGTCAAAATGGAAAAAAGACAAACAAAAACCAACATACTAACAATAATAAAGCAATCTGCTCACAATATACTTCTACATTCAACATTCCAACAAACATTATAATAATATTCAACAATACCCTATCCGATCGTTAAAATGAAAACAGCATTAATATCTATGAGACCTAGAATAGGAGACAAAAAAGCAAATCTACAAACCATGGAAAAACATATATTAAAAACAAAAGCAGATTTCTACATCTTTGGTGAATTATCTCTTACGGGCTATCGGCTTAAAGATGAATTACGCAACATTGCAGAACCAATAAATGGACCATCTGTAAAATATATGAAAAAAGTCGCTGAAAAAAACAAATGCTACGTTGTTTTTGGAATGCCATTAATGGACAGTAAAGTAAAAGGATTGATTCATAACTCAGCAGTTCTTATTCATCCCAACGGAAAAATCGATTCATACAATAAATGGTTTTTGCCTACTTTTGGACCATTTGAAGAAAAAATATTTTTTGATGAGGGAGAAAGCATAAAGATT
>JAUWGL010000089.1 GCA_030606465.1 Thermoplasmata archaeon
AATATTTACTGTGCATGATGATATCACGCCCGCATCGGGATTCGAACCCGAGTAGAAGGCTCCGCAAGCCTTCAGGATATCCAAACTACCTCATGCGGGCTTAATTATTTTATTATATCAACCATTGCGACCTTTTCCAAAATAAGATTCCCATATTTAGCTTTCTTCACAGTTTCTATCTCAGTTTCTTTTAAACCAAATTTTTTAAGAGTATTCCTATTTCCGTCAAGAACTTTATCATCTCTTTTTAAAGTCAAATGTTTTAATATCTCATTTACTAATTTATCAGATATCTTACCATTTGTAAACACAAAGGCGATATTTCCTTTACCTTTTTTTACTCCCATCTTTGGAATAGCAAGCTTCAATTGACGTTCACCAGAAGCATACAATAAAATCTCCATGCCTAACGAATTTGTTGTATTAGTTGACTGGTTCATCGCTCTAACAGCATGTTCTGTTGCAGATTCAAGATGATTTTTACCATAGATCATTTTTGCATTAAAAACCTGGATCACAACATTATGTTTCTGAGCAAAACCTAAGACTTGTTTTAAAAAACTGTCAACATCCTGAATATTGCCCCTTGCTCCAACTATCATAATCATAATTATCTCACTTATTTTTTAACAATAAACTCTGAAAGCTCTTTATCCTCTCCTTTATCACTTTCACCTATTTGACTTTTGATATTCTTAGCTACACCCTCACCAATGGTTTTAACCTGTGCAAGCCTGTTAAGTGGTACACCACGTAAATCACCAACTGTTTTAAAGCCTTCATTAAACAATGATCGTGCTCTAATACGACCGATACCCTTCAATGATACGAGATTAAGAAGTTCTTTCTTACAACCATAACGAACACGTAACATTATATCGTTAATATCAGAAACACAATCAAAATTATACATCCTAGAAAACTCACGGGTAGCATACAAAATCCACTGAACCATCTCCACAATAGTATGAATATCACCAGGGCCAACATTGTATTTATTCACAATCCCATCTTCAGGTATCTCACTAATCCAATCCTCAGCAAGCGAAGCTGTTTTAAGATCACTCAGAAACCATTCATACTCATCACTAGACAAAACAGGTGGCTCAAGTAAAAACTCACCACGGTACTTCTCAGCTTTTTCTTCAACCCATGTATCACTACTACGTAGATACAATGAACGAACATCAGGAGTTGAACATACAGCATGAAGAAACGATAAAACCGAAGGCTCCCTGTTACTTGATTCCTCAAGCGCCTTTTTAAGCTGCAAAGCAGACAAAGGATCAATATACAGAGAAGAAGTCCTATTACCAAACAATGTAGACATAAAATTATCATCATTAATTCGTTCAATGAAACCATTACTCAACAAAAAATCAAGAGCATTATCAATCTCATCTTTCAAAGCATAAGTATCAGACTGATAAGCATAAAAAGTACTATCAATAAACCTGTTAACACCATCCATACTGTCAACAAAACCAGTAGCAATAGCAGACAACAAATGCATCCGAAGAGCAGATTGACTACCAAGCTTACTATAAATAGGCTCAGCATCGCCTAAAACATAATTATTAAAAATCTGTTCCTTCTGCTCAACATTCTTCGCAATAGTAATAGCCTCACCAAACTTATCATACCTAGGCCTACCAGCACGACCAGCCTGCTGCTTATACTCCAAAACAGGAATAGGATGCATACCAAAATTAGGATCATAACGCCAAAGATCACGAATGATAACACGCTGAGCAGGAATATTAACGCCAGCAGCAAGAGTAGGAGTAGCAACAATACACTTAATCACACGATTCTTAAAACCACGTTCAACAATTCTACGTTGAACACTAGAAAGACCAGCATTATGAAAAGCCACACCCTTACCAACACAATAACTAAGTTTCTTATCAACAGATGTAAACTCCGGTAGTTGTTTTTTCATCAACGTAGAAAGATCCTTCAAATTTTCCTTATCTTTACCAGACAATTTATCCTCAATTACCCCTGCTAACTTATTAGCAACAGAAACAGTCGACCTACGAGTATTAACAAAAACCAGAACCTGCCCACCATTCACAATAGAATTCTCAACAAGCCTCTCAACAGGTTTCTTCTCAGAACCATCAATCTTAACAGTTTTACCATCATCATATTTAACCTCATTCTTATAAAATACACCTTCCCGAAGCGGAACAGGCCTCCAATCAGATTGAATAAGCCTTCCATCCAACCACAAAGAAAGTTCAGTAGCATTCTTAATAGTAGCAGAAAGAGCAATAACCTGAGTCTTAGGATTCAAAGCTTTAAAACGAGAAATAACCACCTCTAAAGTCGGACCACGGCTGCCATCATGAATCAAATGTATCTCATCAACAACAAGAACCCTAACTTTATCAACCCAGCTGACACCATGCCTAAGCAAAGAATCCGCTTTCTCAGAAGTACAAACAATAACATCAAAACGAGCAAGCCTTGGATCGGAATCATCCAAATCCCCAGTTGAAATACCTACCCTTAGGCCAAGTTTCTCAAAAAGCTTTAATTCTTCATATTTCTCCCGGGCAAGAGCTTTCAATGGAACAACATACAATGCTTTTCCTTTTTCTTTTATCAATCTGTGTACCATTGCAAGATATGCCACTAGGCTTTTTCCGCTAGCTGTAGGAATAGAAAGTACCAGGTTCTCGCCTTTTAAAGCAAAAGGTAAAGCCTCTGCTTGCGGTGGATAAAACTCTGATATATCTTGTTTTTTGAGAATTTCGATTATTTCTGGGCTAATAGGCAGATCATTTAGCTTCATATCGCTCTCCCTGTATGAGGAAAGAGCTTATAAAACAAAAGCCTTATTCAGGATCAGAAAAAAACCTGGTTGATATCATGGGACGAAGACAAACAATGCAGGAAAAATATAAGCAACAAATGAAAGCATATCGTAAAAAAAGGATGAAAATAGATAGCACTCCGTTTTTGCCTCCTAATGAAAATATATACGTCATGAATTCTCTTGACCCAACAAAAAAAATGAAAGCAGAAGTTTTGAAAACCATAACCAAACAACATCGTGAGGTAATCGTACATCTAGCATGCCCCGAATGTGGAAATGCTATGACATGGGATAGAAAATGGGAAGCTTTCATTTGTGCTAAACATGATAAAAAAGCAATTTATGAAATAGTAGATAATGATTAAAAAATGTGATCTTTTAAGTATAACTTATTATATTTATGGTCGGTGACATGTTATTATGGTTGAAGAAAAAATTGGTATAGTTGAACATTTCTTCACCAAGGTTAGTGTAGCCGCGGTGAAAATAACAGATGGTGAACTTAAAATTGGAGATACCCTTCATTTTGTCGGTGCGCATACTGATTTCAAACAAAAAATTGAAACCATGGAAATTAACAGAAACCCTGTTCAAACAGTTAAGCCAGGTGATGATGTCGGCATAAAAGTTAAAGACAGGGTACGTGAACATGATGTTGTGTATAAAGTACCAGAGGAATAAAACATGAAAGAGTTAGCTGAAATTAGAACATTAAAAGTAAATCGATATATGATCATTGATGATGAACCATGTAAAATCATGAGTATTTCTACTTCCAAACCTGGGAAACATGGTGAAGCAAAAGCCCGTATAGAGGCAATAGGTGTTTTTGATAGGCAGAAACGAAGTATCGTTAAACCTGTCAAACATAAAGTTCATGTTCCGATAATTGACAAACGAACTGCTCAGGTAGTGGCTTTGATGGGTGCGAACGTTCAACTTATGGATCTAGAGACCTATGAAACCTTTGAAATGCTAATTCCTGATGAATATAAAGGTCAACTGGAACCCGGGAAGGAAATATCATATTTAGAAGCACTTGGTAGGAAAAAAATAACCAGAGCCTAAAAATCCCTTTATCTGTTATCTTGTAGGTTTTATGAATTTTCCAGATTATTTTGCTGATGCTGAAGCAGGTTTTGATGAAGCAGAGTTTGTCATATTTGGAGTTCCATATGACAAAACATCTTCTTTTAGACAAGGGACAAATCAGGCTCCTAAAGAAATCAGACATGCTAGTTGGAATTTTGAAACATTTAACCTAAAGACAGGCATAGATCTTAAGGACATAAAGTTTCATGATTATGGAGATCTTGATGTAAAAAACGATAAACCTGCGGTAATGGTTGAAAAAGTTAAAAAGTTCACAGCAACATTGTTAGAAAAAAACAAGTTTCCAATAGCACTAGGTGGTGAACATTCTATAACATCTGGGATTATTCAAGCATTTCCAGATGATATAGCTGTTGTTTCTCTTGATGCTCATCTTGATTTCAGAGAGCAATATGAAAACGAGATGTATAATCATGCATGTGTTGCTAGACGTATCGCTGAGTATATTGACATTAAAAATGTTGCAGTATTAGGCGTAAGATCCGCTGAAAGAAAAGAATTTGAAGAAGCAAAAAAACAAGGTTTGTTTTTTATTGATTCGTTTACTATCAGGGAGACAGGGATTAAAAAAGCATTAGATGAAACAAAAAAACATGTTAAAAACAAGAAGATATATCTAACGTTAGACATTGATGTGGTTGATCCCGCGTATGCTCCTGGAACAAGTACCCCTGAACCATTTGGTCTTACTCATTTTGATGTTCTTGAATGCATTAAAAGTTTTTCTCAAAGGCTTGTAGGTTTTGATGTTGTAGAAGT
>JAUWGL010000027.1 GCA_030606465.1 Thermoplasmata archaeon
AATTCCATCAAGGGCAAATTGAATAGCAATTGCAACTGTTAGTAGCCCCATAACACGAGTGAAAGCATCCATTCCCTTTTTTCCTAGAGCCTTTATTACAACACCTGAACCTAAAAAAATGATATAAGTAATAATCATAGTTAATAAAATTGCTGCAAATGCAATTATTAGCAAAATCTGCCATTCAAGTTGAAAATCTGGGTTTTGCATACTCATAATTGTTACTGTAATTGCACCGGGTCCTGCAAGAGAAGGCATTGCAAGAGGAACAAGTGCAAAATCTGCTTTTTGTTCTGCTCCAGGTTTAGTTTCACCAAATTGTTGCCCCCTTCGTGTCATATCGAGACCTACAAAGGCAAGTAAAATACCTCCTGCTATTCTTAGTGAATAAATCTCGATTTTAAGATATGTTAGAATACTTGATCCTGCAATTGCAAATATAATAAGAAGAATTGCTGCATAAACTACTGCATTTTTTGCAGTTTTCCTTCTTTCCTCTTTTGAATATTTATTAGTTATTGCTGAAAAAAGAGCAAGAGTCGATGAAGGATTAACAATAATAAATAATGGAATGAAGACTGCTAGGAAGACTTCGAGCATAAAATGGGTTAACAAAGAATATTATATCAATTTTTTGTAAGAGTATTATAGACGAGATCGCTAAGTTACAGTCACTTTATTTCCACTCGTTCACCAGTTGCCATATAATTGACTTTTTCCGCAATTTTACATGAATGATCCGCACATCGCTCAAGATACCGAGCAATCATGATGTAATACATACACCGTTCGATCTTCTTGGTATCTTCCATCATATAAGTGAGGTTTTCTCTAAAAATTGAATTACGTAGAGAATCAACATCATCATCCCTATCAACAAATGATTTTATATCTACAGGTTGTTGATTTTTATATGCATTGAGCGCATCAGAGATCATACTGTCTACAATCTTACTCATATGCGGTATACTCACCAACCTTGCAACGTGTGGTTTGTCTGCTATTTCTGTTACAAACTTTGAAATATCTTTTCCATATCTTCCAATTCTTGCTAGATATGTGATTAATTTAAGTGATGACCCTATAACTCGCATGTCTTTAGCCATAGGCTGATACATAGATATGGCCTGCAAACAGCGATGCTCGATATCGTCATCCATCTCCATTAGTTTCTTTTTTTTAGCATAAACCTTGTCAGCAAGTTTTACATCCTGTTTTTCAAGAGCAACAATTGACTCGCTTAGCATGCTCTGTGCAAGTTCACCCATTTCTACTACGTCTTGTTTGATTTTTTTCAATTTTTCATGAAATTTAGATTTCATACCCTTTCCTCCTTTTATCCAAACCTTCCAGTAATATAATTCTCAGTGCTTTCTTCCTTTGGATTTTCAAATATCTGTTTAGTACCACCATACTCAATAAGTTTACCTAGATACATATAAGCAGTATAATTACTAACACGAGCAGCCTGCTGCATATTATGAGTAACAATTACTACCGTGTAATTTTTAACCAGTTCACGGATGAGCTCCTCTATTTTTGCTGTAGCAATAGGATCAAGCGCGCTACATGGTTCATCCATCAGAACTACATCTGGGTTAATTGCCAATGCACGAGCAATACACAGCCTTTGTTGCTGTCCACCAGAAAAACCCATAGCCGAATCATCAAGTCTATCACTTACTTCATCCCAAAGAGCTGCCTCTTTCAAACTATTCTCAACGATTTCATCGAGTTTTTTCTTGTTTCTAATACCAGCAATACGGCAACCATAAGCAATATTTTCATAGATACTCTTTGGAAAAGGATTAGGTTTCTGAAAGACCATGCCAACTTTCTTTCGTATTTCAACAACATCGGTCTTCTTCTCATAAATATCAACATCGTCCATAATCACACTACCCTCAATACGGCATTTATTAATGATATCATTCATACGATTAAGACAACGAATCAACGTTGATTTACCGCAACCAGAAGGACCAATAATAGCAGTAACCTTATTCTCCAAAACCGGCACGGTGATATCATACAAAGCCTGTGACTTATCATACCAAAGATTCAGATTTCTAATGTCCATTTTGATCTTATTTTTACTTGTCATATTTCAACCAACCATGATTTTTTTCAAAATTCAACTCTATATTTCTCACGAATAATAATTGCTATTGCATTCATACCAAGCACAATAGATAACAACAACAAAGCAGTTGCCCATGCATTTTGATCAACAGGATAAGCACCAATATACCTAGTAAGTTCAAGCAGATGATACGGAAGTGCCTGAATAGGATCGAAAATAGATGTAGGTGTACCTGCACCCATAAAAACAACTGCGGTAAACATTATAGGGGCGGTTTCTCCAGCAGCCCTGCCTACACCTAAAACGGTGCCCGTAATTATTCCCGGTAGTGCAGGTGGTAAAACCACTCTTTGTATAGTCTGCCATCTGGTTGCACCTACAGCATAAGACCCCTCACGGAGACTCTGTGGAACACTCTTCAAAGCCTCTTCAGAAGATCTAATAATAATAGGCAGAGTAAGAAAACTCATAATTAAAATCCCACTTAATAGAGATATACCAAATATTGGAACAAAAAATGCAAGCCCAAAAAGACCATGAACAATAGAAGGAATTCCTTGCAAGACGTCTACACCTATTCTAATGACTCTCACGATTTTCCCTTTCTTTGCATACTCCTGTAAATAAATTGCGCTTCCAATACCTAGTGGTAGAGCAATAAAAACAGTTCCCATTAGTAGTAAAAGCGTACCAACAATCGCTGGAAATACACCGCCTTTGCTCCCATGTCTGCTAACATCCTGAGTAAGAAACTCCCAACTGATACCACCTATACCATTAGATACGATACTACTAACAATAACCACTAAGGGATAGAGAATCAAAAGAATTGCAACTGTGAGAACGTAATAAGCAGATGCTTGGCTAGATTTGCTGGTAAAATTATACAAAGGTTTCATTGAAAAAGAAGCGCCGAGAATCCCAACTATAATAAGAATAAAAGAGGTAATCATGAATTTAAGTATCGATGCATCAACATCATATGCTTTTAACTCGTATTGTGGGGGAAATAATGGCATATAATATGCCAATAAAAACACAATAACAACAAATACAATCAAACTTGCTAATTCTTTTTTCTTATGTAATTTGATATATGAATAAAAGAGGAGTATAGAAATCAATATAGCAATGGTTCCCAGAAGAAATCTTAAAAATATATCTCCAATATACACTGACATTGCAACAGAGGCAAATCCAATAATGGCGACAAGTGAAGAAAAAACAATTGAAACAATACACATAATTTTTTTAAATTCCCAGTTATCTCGTTTGAGCAATTCCTTAAAAAAATCCTTGAAATAACTGTAACTTTTTCTTAGATCCATGTTTTATCCTCCTCTGAATTTTTTCTCTACTCTCTCTTGAAGTATGTTTGAAGAAATACTCATGATTGCAACAATTACAAACAGTATTACAGCACCTGCAAACAATGCGTTGACATGCAACCCAGTTGCTTCGCCCATATCATTAACAATAAGAGAAGTAAGTGTTGTTCCAGTGGTTTCAAACATGTCCCATGGAGGGAGCGGGATTTTCATTACATTTCCTAAAACAAGTGAAACAGCCATGGTTTCGCCAATGGCTCTACCAATTCCAAGTACTACTGCTGCTGATATTCCAGATATTGACGAAGGTATTGTTACTTTTTTGATGGTTTCCCATTTTGTAGCTCCAAGGGCAAGTGATGCTTCTTTATAGGATCTTGGTACCGCTTTCATTGCATCATCAGACATGCTGATGATTATCGGTAACGCCATGACTCCAAGGATGAGAGATCCTGCTAGAAATGAATACCCTGATAGCATGTCAAAACTTGGCTGCAGATATCTTACGATCAATACTATTCCTATGAACCCATAAACAATTGACGGAACACCTGCTAAAAGTTCAATAATTGGTTTTAAGATGATGCGTAATCGGTGTGGGGCTAGTTCTGATAAAAAAATCGCACCTAAAATACCAAGGGGGATGGCTATGAGCATTGCACCAAGGGTTACGATAAGGGTACCAAATATTGCAGCGCCGATTCCATATGGTCCGTTAGATGCATTCCATTTTGTACTAAAAATACCCCAGCCCATTTCTTGGAATGCGGGGAGTGCTTCTTGAAACAAAAAAAAGAAAATGAAAAAAATAATAAAAATTGATACTGCTGCTACACAGAAGAAAAGATATTTTATCAACTCTTCTTTCAGGGTTCGTGAAAGCAGCATTTAGATCGAATCAACCTTTTGTTTACTTATAGGATTGAAATAAATCCTTCTTCCTCTACGAGCGCTTGTCCTTCTGATCCCATTACAAAATCTAGGAATTCTTTCACTGCACCTGTTGCTTCTCCTTTTGTATACATATGTAGAGATCTTGAAATTGGATAGCTCTCATCTTTAATTGTAGCTGCTGAGGGTTCTACTCCGTTTATTTTCAGAGCGGGAGTTTGATCACTAACATATCCAAGACCAACATATCCAATGGCTTTGTTGCTTCCGCCTACAGCCTGTTTTACTTGGGAGTTTGCTGAGTTAGCCTTATCTGCAGCAGTCTCATCGAGATCCACTATATCCATAAAGGTATCTCTCGTGCCAGAACCTTCTTCTCTCTCGTTGACAAAAATCTCTTCATCTGGTCCACCTAACGTTTGCCAATTGGAAATTGATCCATCGTATATTCCCTTGAGTTGATCTAGTGTTATATCTGTTACACCAGCATCGTGGATTGCTTTGCTTACAATAACTGCAACACCATCAAGGGCTATCTTATGGTCAACAAAGATATTGCCATATTGATCTATCTCTGATTGTTTTACTTCTCTAGATGCACTTCCAATGTTTGCGCTACCTGTTGCAACTGATTTTATGCCTAACGATGATCCGCCGCCAGCTACGGTGACTTTTATATCATCATGAAGTTTATTGAATTCCTCTGCACAGGTTTCTGCAACAGGAAGTACTGTTGAAGATCCTTTTATTGAGATTGTAGTTGTATCTTTTTGGCCTATGCATCCAGTTAAGAATACAGCACCTAATGCTATGCCAACGATTAGCAATACGCCTGCCTTTCCAAATTTTCTATTTTCTATTCCATTCATTTTTATCAATCATACAAAATCAATTTTAGATATATACTTTCCCAATATATACTATAGTGATATATATTAGGACAATAGATGACTATAGTTCTATAGGAAAATTTAATAATATACTGAATACTTATGAATAACGATAATATGGAAATAAGACGAGTTCAAATGACCGGCGGTTCTTCATACATAGTAACTCTACCAAAAGAATGGATAAAATCAGTAAATATCAAGAAAAACGATCCATTGGGCTTGCTTATGCAATCAGATGGGAACTTACTCATCACAACAAAAATGACTCAGGACAAAGTGCAAAGAACAAAAGAATTTAATGTAAGCGATATAACGGATCAGACATATCTACTGAGACGTCTAGTTGGTGCATACATATCTGGATATAATTCCATCAAAATTAAATCATCGAAAAGAATGCCACCTGCTACAAGAGCAATTGTTAGGAAATTTACACAAACAACAATAGGTCAAGAAGTAGTAGAAGAAACAGATACAACAATAACACTAAAAGATTTACTCAATCCTGCAGAAATGCCCTTGGATAAAACTATCAAAAGGATGCACATCATCGTAAAAAGTATGCATGAGGATGCAATGCGTGCTTTAGAGGAAAGCAACAGAAAACTATCAGAAGATGTGATTTCACGAGATAACGACGTAGATCGATTACACTGGTTAGTCGCACGACAAAACAATATAATATTGCAAAATGTAAGTCTCGCAGAAAAAATGGGGACCACTATAGAAATGTCCTCTACTTGTTTTTTAATAAGCAGAATCATCGAACGTATCGGAGATCATGCTGTTAGAATATCACAGAACGCACGTGCTCTAGCTGACGATAAATTAAACAAAGAAATCATAGAACATATTCATTCTGCTAGCAATCTTTCACTTGATATCTTCAATAAGAGTATCGGGGCTTTCTTTAGACGAGACATAAAAGCAGCAAATGAAAACATCGAAAACGTGAAAAAACTTGAAGCTAAATGCAAAGAAATTAACACACTAGCTCTAAAACAAGAAGGAGCAACTGCTGTTTCCCTTGGATACATTGTAGAAAGTATCAGACGAGTAGGGGAATATGGAGAGGATATATCAGAAAATGTAATTAATCATCTTGTCGGAGAAGAAACATAGTAAAGAGGAGATTATTTTGCAATCATTGCTCGTAACCAATCAGCAACATTCTCTGCGTGATCTGCTATGTCATCAACCCAATCAGCAATCTTTAACAGATGGTATACATCCATGGGATCAAGTTTCTTTTCAAGTTTGTAGATACCTTGAGTCGCCTCGTATTTCTTTTGATCTGCCTTCCACTCATATTCATGAACCTTGTAGATCAATTGTTTCGTCTGATTTCTTTCCTTTTTTACAAAACTTGTTTGAACCAGATCTCGTATGTTTTCAACCGCGTCTTCCATTGCATCTACTGTTTTCATAACAAGTTTAGTATGATCGATAAAAACTTTCTGCAAATCCTTAGGAATTTTAGTATGGCGCATGTCAAGCATTTTTGCAAGGTTTTCCGCATGATCCAAGATCTTATCTTGTTCTCTTAACGCCCACATAAATTTACCTTTATCAACCGGCATAAACAGTGAGGTGGGCAGATGATTACGTAGATTTCTTTTGATTAAATCTGCTTCATGTTCGAGCTTTGAAACCTGTTCAGTTAATTCTGAAAATCCTTTATAATTTCCTTTATAATAATTTGCTAATCCATCTCCAAGAATATCAACGCATTCTCTAACTTTTCCCATATGTTCAAGTAATTGACTAAAAGGAGATTTTCTCCTAAAGGTATCTTGAACTGGTGCTCTGAAATGATCTTTTTTTTCATTCATTTTTTTCACCTAACCTATCCTGCTATTACTCTTAACATTAAAAAAATTCCTATTGATGTACCTGCTGCAATTGGCAGAGTCAATACCCATGAGACAACTATTTTTTTAATAACACTTAAATCAACAGCTTCAAGACCTCTTGCAAGCCCAACCCCTATTACTGCACCAACTACAGTATGTGAAGTTGAAATTGGCATACCAAGTTTTGAGGCAATAAGAACAGTTGTTGCTGCACCGAAATCAACAGAAAAACCACGAGTATTTGTAAGACTTGTTATTCTACTACCAACTGTTCTCATTACTTTTCTACCCCATGTCAGACAACCAATAGCAATACCAACACCACCTAAAAGTAACAAGGCATAAGGAACATCTACTTTTGATCCGATATCGGCACCCTGGGCAAGTGGAACAATTGCAGCAACAGGACCAATTACATTTGCAACATCATTTGCACCATGAGCAAAAGCAACATAACAAGACGTAACAATCTGAAGTTTTCTAAAAATTCCTTCAACGGTATGATAATCATCTTTCTTTTTTGCTTGTATTTTTCTAAGTAAAAATAGCCCAATAATGCCAACAACTACTGCAATAACAGCAGCAATTTGCAAGCCTTCACTATCTGAAATATGATAGTTTTTACTTAAAGGTGTTTTTAAAAACAGTGATGAAGCAATTAAAAAAGCAGTAAACCCAATAAGTATAGGTCCCACGAGTTTTGCAGCTTTAACAGGTTCATCTTTTGCAAAAATAGTTTTAACAAGTAGCTTGAAAATAATAAATGCTAAAATACATCCTGCAATGGGTGATAATATCCAACTAGCTGCAACAGCTCCAATTTTATCCCAAAGAACAGATGAGGTACCTCCAGCAATTAATCCAAAACCCATCAATGCTCCAATTATTGAATGGGTTGTAGAAATAGGCATTGATTTCCAAGTTGAAATTGTAACCCAAATAGCAGCTGCAAGTAGACTAGCTACAAAACCCAAAAGCAATGTGTGAGAATCCAATCCTGTTACATCAACTACTCCTTTTCTAACTGTATCAGTTACATGGCCTCCTACAAAAACTGCTCCTACAATATTTAGGACACCAGCAATAAGTACAGCTTGTTTAAATGTGATTGCTTTCGCTCCAACTGCCGTTGCCATGGAGTTTGCTACATCATTTGCACCAATGCTCCATGCCATGTAAAAAGCAATAGCGCCGGCTCCCCCGATAATTAACCAAAGCTGTAAATCCAACAGACGCCTCCTCTATCAACTTAGAAACCTGTTTAAACTATAGGGTGATATATAGATTGTATAGAAAAATATTACTATAAAAAATAAAGAAAATAGAATTGAAAAAATCTCAATAACTAACAATAATACTTATTTTCACAACGCCCCTCTTCTAAGTT
>JAUWGL010000006.1 GCA_030606465.1 Thermoplasmata archaeon
CTTTGTATTTTAAGCAGGCATTTAATGGGGTTCCTGTTAGAATGGCTTTGCTTTCTTTGGTTAGTGGAGGGGAACTATGAAAGAGCTTAAGATTCAGCCGATTAAAAATGGAACAGTTATTGATCATATTACTGCAGGTAATGCTGTTAAGGTTTTGCATATACTTGGGATTCCTACGAGTTCTTCTTCTACTGTTAGTGTTGCGATGAATGTGAACAGTAAGTATGGGAAGAAGGATATTGTTAAAGTGGAGAATAGAGAACTTGATCCTTATGAGGTTGATAAAATAGCGTTGATTGCTCCTAAAGCTACGATTAATATTATACGGGATTATGAGGTTGCTGAGAAACATAGGGTTAAACTTCCTGAGGAGGTTATTGGTATTGTTCGTTGTTCTAATCCTACCTGTGTGTCTAATTCTAGAGAACCTGTTAAAAGTAGGTTTATTGTGTTAAAAAAAGATCCGATACAGATTAAATGTTACTATTGTGAACGTGAACCTGAGGATATTGCTGAGAGAATTATCTGATTTCTTTTAGTATTTCCTCTGCTTGGTCTAGTTTTATTTTTCCTTCTTTTATCATCTGGTTTGCTACTTTGTCGATTTCATTTCCCTGTGCACCTGCCATTACTGCTATGTTTTTTGCATGAAGTGACATATGTCCTTTTTGAATCCCAACGGTTGATAGCGCAAATACTGCTGCAAAGTTTTGTGCAAGCCCAAGGCTGACTACTACTTCAGCTAGTTCTTGTGCTGTTTTTATGCCAAGTATTTTTTTACAAAGCTTTGCTTTTGGATGTATGTTCCCCGCTCCACCGACGATACCAACTGCCATGGGTAGCTCTAACTCGCCGACAAGATCGCCGTTTTTATCCTTATAATAATGACTGAGAGAGGTATATTGTCCAGTTCTTGATGCATAGGCATGGGCACCTGCTTCTATTGCACGAAAATCATTACCCGTTGCAATAATCAGTGAGTCGATGCCATTCATTATTCCTTTATTATGAGTAGCCGCTCTATATGGATCAACCACTGCTAGATTATATGACTCAAGAAATGCATCAACAATATGTTCCCCGCCTAATTTCTTCTTATCAAAAACAGCTTTTGCTTTGACAATTCGTTTATCTGCAAGGTTTGAAAGGATTTTTAATCTGACTTTTCCACCTGTTATTTCTTCAAGCATAGGAGCAAGTGCTTCGCACATTGTGTTTACAGCATTTGCACCCATAGCATCGCGAACATCAACGATGAGGTGGGTTACTATCATTTTACCAAGAGGACTATCAAGGATTCTAACCTCAACGTCTTTAGCGCCCCCACCAAATTTTACAAGAACTTTATCTTGTTCGTTAGCTAGATATAAAATCTCTTTTTTCTTACTCATAATTTTTTTAGCAGCTCCTGCCACATCAGCCATATGTAAAATCTGAATCTGTCCAATCATCAAAGGATCGGTACACTCGGTTTTGAATCCACCGTTGATACGAGCAATTTTTGCTGCGTTACTTGCTGCTGCAACAACACTAGACTCCTCCGTGGCCATTGGTAGAAGATAATCCTTACCATTAACCTTGAAATTTACTGCGAGACCTAATGGTAATTCAAAAGTACCAAGTACGTTTTCAATCATTCTATTTGCAATGCCCATATCAAGACAAGATGAAAACAACTTAATTTCATCTTCATTTAAATCCGAAAAATCTTTAACAATCTCTATTCTTTTTTCAACTGGTAACTTATAGAAACCAGAAATCTTGGATGATTTACTTTTATCTGACATTTTTAACTTTCGCCTCCGTTTATTTAAAATTTTTCTCTTAGACCTATTTTTTCATTCAGATAGTTAAGAAACGTATGGTAAATACCTTTTCTTATTTCTCCTCTCATTTGGATATCTACTGAATGCTCTTTCTTACTATGGATTTTATTTATCTTTATTATGGCCGTGCATTTTTCAACATCTGCAAGCACAGCAGTTATTTCAACATTTTTTCCTTTTGATATTTCAGAAGAAAATTCGCCAATATCATCAATTGTTTTTCTTAAATCAGATTTTTTCTCAGGATGATTGTACAATATTTTTTTATCGACAACAATCTTTGCAGTATTTCTAAATTTAGCTTTTGCCAAACCTCTTAATATCAGCTCTGTTGTAGGAAGAAGTTCAAAATCTTCTTCAACCATTTTGCCCTGTATTATTTTAGATAGAAAACTTGAAGGATCCACTTCTGTCCTTTTGACATCAAAATCAAACTTGATGTGTAAGTTTTTTAGAAACTGTTTATCATGTCTATGTTTATCTTCATCTTTTTTACGGGGATGACTTGCGTCCATCCAATCCATAACTTCTTTTGGAGAACCCATAACCCACGGTGGCTCTCTGAAACTACTGTCATATCTAGTCATTTTATCCAAAACAAACAAAACTCAGGATGATTTATAATGTTTTTCTATATTCTCTCTCTTGTTTTAGCTGCCATGCCGTATTGGAAAGCCAACATTTCTTCTCTGTTCAAAATGCATCTTCCAACCGCAAGTAACTCATCTTTTTCATCAACAATTAAACACTCATCTAGAGGTCTTAAATCCGGATCGCAATCTTTTACAAACTTTGCAAAAACGCTTTTACCGTCCATAATAAAAGGCACAGCATCTTTATCTATAATTACTCTCAACTTAGGATATTTAAATGATTTATGGAGAAGTCTTGCTCCCTCTATTTTCAAAGTAAACATTCCATCATTTGCACGCATAGATAAAACATGTTTTTCATCGCAATATACGTTACGTATTTTACCTGTTTTTTTTGATTTAACAATCCTTATTTTTCCATCAAGTAATGTTTTAGACGCATGTTTCCCAAATTGCATATCTGCAACAGCTGAAATTCTATGTATATCTGGATTAAAATCTTCATTATTTGATTCGTTTAACTCTGTCAATGTTTTATTTCCATTCCAATAACATATTTTTTTGTTTTTTATAAACAAATTAAACACTATCCTTGAGACTTCCTCTGTTTCTTTATCAACACTTCTTGGAAAAACAGATTGAGCAAATGGATACATCTCATCAAGTTCTATTGGAACTGGGCCAAAATGTGACCTTACAAGTATGTTCGCTTCTTTTTTGTTCATAATTTTTTTTATCTCTTTAGAATAAAACGTTGAATAAGGTTTATTTCCATCTGGAAAAACAACCGTTGTATCAAATAAAGATTCATATCTCTCATTCAAACGTTTATGTGTTCTATAAACAAGGGGTCTATGAATAGTTTGGCATCCAGTATAAAACATTGCTTTGTTTTTACTTACTGGTTCGAAATATTCAAGCCAACCTTTATTTTCTGATTTTTTCAACTCATTCATAGCTTCAAGAAGATAAGGATTTGAGTTAGCTCTTCTTTCAACAAGCTCCCATAAATTACCATTGGCAATTGCTGATCTAATTTTTTTAATCTCAGCAAAACAAACATACAGGTTATGTTTAGCAATCTCAAGAACCCTCTGGTTTTCATCTAATTTTTTCAACTCAGAAACCTTATATTTCGAGCAAACTGGGCAGGAACATGGAAGCTCTGTTAAATCTTCTAATTTTTCTGTTCCCCACGAAAAAATCATTCTACCATCATTTGCATATTTTGCATAAGCCGATGAATCAAAAAAATCGCATCCAAGAGCAACAGCAAGTGGAAATATCAATGGATGACCCGCGCCAAATAAATGAACAGGTTTAGAAGGATCCAAACCTCTTTTAGAAAAAATAATACTTCGTACAAGATCAGTGTATCTTTGCCCCTCCATAAGCGGAACAACACCACCAATAGGATAAAAATCAGCATCGATTTTACTTAGTTCTTTTGCACACCTTTCTCTAAGATCTGGAAAAACAGAACCTTGAATAGTACATGCAAGAAACATTTCTCCTTTAACTTTAACACTTTGTTTAGCACGTTTTATTGTTTCTTTCATCCCATTTTCTGCTTCTGTTTTTGTTTGATCTGGCGTCCCAAAAATATCTAGAATTGTTCCAATATCACTTCCAATGTCTCTTTGAAATTCTACAATCTCTATTGGATCAAGTTTTATATCTCCATACATATAAGATTGAAATGCTCCAGAATCTGTCATTATTGGACCATCAAAATCTATGAGTTTGTGAACTCCATTTTTTAGTGCTTTTTCTCTAAGTTTTTTATCTTTTTTTATTATGTACGAATTAGTAATTACCATTTCTGTTCCAAAAAGTTTTTTCATCTCCTGTGGGGGGATAAGCATCTTGTTTGGATTTATCACTGGCATTAGATTTGGTGTTGTAACTGTCCCATGTTTTGTTGTAAATCTGCAGATTCTTCCTGCAGCGTCTCTGTCTTTTATTTCAAATTTCATAATCTAATCTGGAGAAGTATTTAAAAGAGGGATATTTAGTTTTGGTTGTTTCTAAAAACTGTTTTCCGCCTCCTCTATTACTTAAACCTACGTTTTATCTTTACACCTTTACAATGTTAAGATATAACGTTTATTAGGCTCCTATCTGTATAGGATTAACAATTCTTTTAAGAGTAGCAATTGCAGAGAGCGATGCCATATAACTCGATTTAGGATTATTTGGGTTAGGCATATTTTCCACTTCAGCTCTGAGTCTCCCAAATTTACCGTGAGCCAGTATCTTATGACTTATTCTTGTAACCACTGGATCTGCAACTATCTCCACTTTTGTTTTATCAAAACCTACACCGGCAAGAGACAGACTTGCAGCGACGTTAATGTTCATCGGAAATTTTTTTACAGCTTCTCTAGCATTTCCCTCAAAAATAATCTTCCTTTTATCATATTTTTTCCCTAGAGATGACGGAGGTTTTGTGGTAACAAGGGTCACCTCATCAATGACATCAATACTTCCTGACAATATACCGTCTATCCCACATACAGCACCAGAAGGAAGATATATCTTACAGCGTTTTTCTCTTGCTAGTCCCTCAAGTTTTTTTCTAATTTTATCATCAAATAAGCTACCAACACTCATTAGAACTAAATCTTTACCTGCAAGTAGAATCTCTTCAGCATATTCTTTTACTGCCTGTTGCGATGCAGCCTCAAATATAACATCTACCTCTTCTAAAAAATCTTTTACAGATTTAATCTCAGCTTTTTTAAGAGCTTTACACAATTTTTTAGATGCATTTGGTTTGATATCAAAAAGATAGATTTTTTTAATATCTTTCATTTTATCTGCTGCTTTTGCAACATCAGTTCCTATAGCGCCACAGCCAATTATTCCAAGATTCATGTTAATTACCAAAACCTTAAAGCACTAAAGTAATATAAAAAATACTATTATGGATGATATTGACAGATTTCTAAAGGAAGATCTTAAAGATGAAGGAGATGTAACTTCAGATTCTTTGTTTGCGGATGAAATTGGTAAGGCACACATTATTGTAAAAGAGGACTGTATAGTTGCAGGTTTAAAAGAAGCAAAAAAAGTTTTTGAAAAAACTGGAACAAGAATAAAACTACAGGTTAAGGATGGAGATTTTGTTAAAAAACAAACCATTGTAGCAGAAATAAAAGGGCAGGTCCGCTTTATTCTTAAGGGGGAACGATTGGCTCTAAATTTTATATGTAGAATGAGTGGTATTGCAACAGAAACAAGGAAACTTGTAGATAAATGCAGGGCTATAAACAAACAAGTAACCGTTGCAGCTACTAGGAAGACAACACCTGGTTTTCGTAAATATGAAAAAAAAGCTGTTGTCCTTGGTGGTGGAGAAGCACATAGATATGGTTTGTATGATGTTGTTATGATAAAGGATAATCACATCAAAAGCGTTGGTTCTGTTGAAAAGGCAATTAAGAGAATAAAACAAAAAATCCATGATAAAATCATTGAGGTTGAAGTTGAAAACGAAGAAGATGCACTTGTTGCTGCGAAGATGAATGTTGATGTCATAATGTTGGATAATTTTAATCCCGAAAAAGGAAAGTTGATTGCTAAAAAAATCAGGGAAATTAATAACGATATTACTATTGAAATATCTGGCGGCGTTACTCCTGATAACATAGTTGATTATGCATCTTTTGCTAATCGAATTTCTTTAGGATATCTCACACACAGTGCTAAGGCTAAAGATTTTTCTTTAGAGATACTTTAGAACTCTGTTAGGCAAATATTTAATAACTAAAATTGCTTTACAATATTGAGAAAAATATAAATAATCACAAATGAGTGGGGATCCTGTTGTGAGGGTATGGTGATTTAGATGAAGAAAATTATAGAAGATGTAGTTGCTAATGAGAATAAGAGTAAAAAAAATAAGAACAAGAAGAAAGGTGAAAAACTGGGTAAAAACAAAAATATTTTAAAGAATTCTGCTAATCAAAAAGATGTTATGAAGGATTCACTTACGCACAGTATTGCTGATCGGGAACTTGAGGAGGTACTTGCAGGTTTAACTACTACTATAAAGGTTCTTGGTTGTGGTGGTGCTGGTACAAATACTATTTCTCGTTGTCTTGCGGCTGAGATTACTGGGGCTGAATTAGTTGCTATTAATACGGATGCCCAGCATTTACTGTTAACTGATGCGCCTAATAAGGTTCTGATTGGTCGTCATCTTACTCATGGTCTTGGTGCTGGTTCTCTGCCTCAGATTGGTGAGGAGGCTGCGAAGGAGAGTGAGCAGGATCTTCGTGGCGCTGTTGGTCGTTCTGATATGATTTTTATAACATGTGGTCTTGGTGGTGGTACTGGTACAGGTGCTGCTCCTATTGTTGCACGATTGGCTAAAGAAGCTGGTGCTTTAACTATTGGTGTTGTTACACTTCCTTTTAGTGTTGAGGGTCTTATCCGTATGGAAAATGCTGAGACAGGTCTTAAGCGTTTGAGGGATATTTGTGATACTGTTATTGTTATTCCAAATGATAAATTACTTGATGTTGTTCCTAATCTCTCGTTGAATGCTGCTTTTAAGGTTGCAGATGAAGTTCTTATGAGATCAATTAAGGGTATTACTGAGATGATTACAATGCCGGGTCTGGTTAACCTTGATTTCGCTGATCTAAAAACTGTTATGAAACGTGGCGGTGTTGCAATGATTGGTCTTGGAGAAGCTGAGGGTGAAAACAAAGCAGTTAATGCTGTTGTAGAGGCTCTAAACTCACCACTTTTGGAGGTGGATATTTCTGATGCTACCGGTGCTCTTGTAAATGTTACCGGTGGTGAAGATATGACGATTAGTGAGGCTGAAAGAGTTGTTGAGGAAATTTACTCCCGTGTTGATCCAAATGCTCGGATTATCTGGGGTACAACTGTTGACCCTGCGCTTAAAAGAAATATACGTGCAATGCTAGTAATTACTGGTGTTAAATCAAAGCAGATTCTAGGGCCATCTCAGACATCGTTTGAAAATAAGGAATTCGGTATCGATTTCGTAGCATAAAAGAACCATTTTATCTAAGAAACAGTGCTCTGTTTTTCTTAAATGAGGTTATAAAAGGCAGCCAAATTCTTTATATATACCTATTTATTTGACCATTTGCTCTTTATTAGAGGTGTCTATACGTGAAATTGTTCAAAGGCAGAAAACATGAGAAAAGCGATAAAGGCTTTGTTGAGCGAGCCTGGGATCTCCAACATAAACTAGAAGCAAGGCAGAAGAGAATAGGTAAAGGTAAGTATGGTCGAGTGCTTAAAATGGCTCGTAAACCTACTGATGAAGAGTTTTCAAAAACTTCTAAGATAACAGGTGTGGGTATCATGCTTATTGGTGGTCTTGGTTTTCTAATTTTTTTGATAGCTACACAGGTTGCACCCTGGATTGCTGAAATGCTTGGATTAAGTTAATAGGTGTAGGATTATGCAAAACACAGATTTTGAAGAAACTACTGAAGAAAAAACAAAGATTTTTTCGATAAAAACCCAAGTTGGAAAAGAGCAGAGCACGGCCAATCTTATCAACAGCCGTGCAGATAAATCAAAAATAAAAATACCATCTGTACTTGTAACTCCTGAACTCAGAGGATACATCTTCATAGAGAGCTATGATAAAGAACGCATAAGAGACATGATTAAAACAGTTTCATATGCTCGGAATATGCTTGAGGGTGATATACCAATCGATCAAATAGAGCATTTTCTTGTTCCTGCTTCTGCTGTTGCAAAGATATCTGAGGGCGATATTGTTGAAATGGTTGCAGGTCCCTTTAGAGGTGAAACAGCGAAAGTAACCCATATAGATGATGCTAAGGAAGAGATCACTGTAGAACTCTTTGAATCTGTTGTTCCAATACCAATCACAGTTCGAGGTGAACAGGTAAGAGTCGTTAAAAGAAAAGAAGAAGAAAAAACTAATGAAGAAAAGGAGAAGTAATTTTTATGACAGAAACAATTGAAGCACTTGTTGAAGGCGGAAAGGCATCTGCAGGTCCACCACTTGGTCCAGCTCTTGGTCCAATGGGTGTAGACATTATGCAGATCATAAACGCCATTAATGACAAAACCAAACAATTCGAAGGTATGAAAGTCCCAGTTAAAGTTATTATTGATCCTGAGACCAAAGAATTTGAAATAAAAGTAGGAACACCACCAGCATCATCACTCATCGTTAATGAACTTGGTTTGGAAAAAGGCTCTGGATCAGCAGGGACTCACAAAGTTGGGGATCTCACTGTTGATCAGGCAATCAAGGTTGCTAAAATGAAATATGATAACCTCCTAGGGAAGGCGCTTAAAGAGAAAACCAAGGAGATAATTGGAACTTGTGTTTCCATTGGTGTAACAGTTGAAGGTAAAAAACCACAAGAGATTCAGAAAGCAATAGATGAAGGAGAGTATGATTCTAAATTTTGATACTAATTTCCTTGTCTATTTTTTCCTTTAATTCTTTTATTTTTTTCGGATGTTTTTCCAATATCCTTTTTTGCATTCGTTCTTTTACTTCTCCTGATAAGAGATCTTCACGTATTATTCTTTGTTCTTTTTCTACCGCTCTAAGTCTTTCTTTTATTTCTCTGAGATCTTCTTTTAAATCTTTTAGTAATGCATTTTGCTCTGTGTTGTCCATTAAAAACAGTATTATTTTTTAGTTCTTAACCTTTTTTTTCTTTTTGTATAAAATTATATTCTTTTTAGTCCTCTTTGAAAGAATTGCTTGATTGATCTGAGCATTCTGTCACGACGATAGTCAAGAGGCATCGTAGTTCCTTCACCCCATGTTTTTTTCTTGTTTATTTCTGAGATAATGGAGTCTATGTTTGTATTTATTGTATCTACAGTTGTATAGGCATATCCTACATATAGAGGATCATGTGCATCACTACCACCTATTCCACCAAGGTTGAATTTTTCTGCTATTTTCGCTGTTTTTAGATTTGTTTTTGGAACACTACAGGCATTAAAAACTTCAATTGCTGGTATTTTTTTATGGATTTTTTTAAGTTTATCTGTTTTGATACCTGACATGTTTCTAAAAAGATGAGGTACAATTGGTGTTCCACCTAGGTCAATGATTTGGTCAACGGTTTCCTCAACAGAAAGATCCCGGGGAATATCATTTTTAACATTTAACGCTAACATATGTCCATTGGAGGTTGATATTTCTACACCAGGTATAACAATAAAATCTTTAGGTGCAATCTTTAAAGCCTTTAGCCCTCCCTTTACAGAGTTGTGATCAGTGATAGCCATTCCATTTAAACCTTTCTTTTTTAAAGTTTTTATTATCTCCGCAGGAGTACCTATACCATCTTCTGAATATTGTGAATGAATATGTAAATCCAGTTTTAACATGAAATTAACATCCAGTTTTTCAATGGTAGTTAAAATAGGTATTAGAAACTTACGTTTCTTGACCTATATATATTATTCACAAAAAAGGATGCGGGCGCCGGGATTTGAACCCGAGTTATAAGCTTGGCAAGCTTAAGTGATACCAGGCTACACCACACCCGCAAACAAATAATGGAAAATCTAGAAGCAATAAACCATTAAAAAGGCTTATGGTTCACTCATTCTCTTTAACGGTTTACTAAGATGCCTCCTGGCACATACAGGAGCTTCATAAAAACCAATATGTATCTCACGTTTTTTTTCCTTTAAAACAAGTTTTTTACTCTTCGTTCCACATTTTTTACATTTATAACCTTGACCTGTACCCTTTGACCTCATATGTTTACCACATACAGGACAAACAGGATTCTCAGTTTTTTCAACTTGTTTTTCAAGATGTTTAACATTGATTTTTTCTAGGTTAACAGTTAAAGGTTTTCTTCTTATACCACCGTAAACCCCCACCCTGTCACCAACAATTAGTTTTCTAATAACATCTCTAAATTGTTTTGTTGGCTCATAAGCAGCACAATCAACACCGCCTGTCGAATCTTTAATACTAAAAATAACATGTCCACCTTCAATTGTATACGGAAGTTTACATACTGTTCCCTCAACTATCACAGAATCATAAGGATGAATTTCAGCAATACGTTTCCTCTGAAGATGATCATCAGTACCCTGATTAGTTTCGAATATTAACCAACAATCAACTTTCTCAGACTTAATCATAGATCTAGCATTAATCAACTCTTTTTCATCGTCTCCTCTAATACCAAAAAGTACTGGACATGGAGAACTTGGCACAAGACGATTATGTTTGTTTCCATAATCATAATTGTCAAATGTTAAAGAACAATTTTTATCCATCTTCTTAGTTGAACTGTCATCTACAAACCTCTTACTACCCCATTTTACTTTTTCTCTGTATGATATTAACTCAAAGGTTTTATCGTTTTTAGAAGACCAGGCAACAGATGCCGTGGCGCCAATAATCCCCCTTTTGTTCTTATATCCCCTGTAAAATGCTTTAGATGATTTCAAAAACTTTTCTGTTTCCTCTAATAAAACTATTTCTCTAACAGTTTTCTCATAAATTTCAAAGGATGGTTGTTCTTCTAATAATACAAATCCCGAGTTTGTATTTTCGTCTTCTAACTTAGCATATTTATCTATTATTTCTTCTACAATCGCTCCAAGTCTATCCTTATTAATATCCTCAGACGATCCATCTTGATGGCAGAATATTTCTTTATTCTCTATTTCTCCTATAGCTATCTTTTTCCCATTGCCTTTTCCAACCTGTAATGAAATTGCACCATTACCACGAGTCTTCCATGGAATATTAGGGTTTAGTCTTACAAGCCTAGGATAACCTATAATGTCATAGTTTTCATCTGTTAATTTTTTGATTAAAGCACAAGCTACATAAGTTGTGCATCCTCCTTCCACTGAATCTGTATCATCAACCCCTATCCAGATAATCTCACTCCCCGATATCATTATATATATAGTTTTGCTATAGTTATATCCGTAAATGAAACGAACCGAGTTATTGGGGGAAGTCAGAGAAACCTTAACTAATGCAGGATTTTATGTCTCTGAATTATGTTCCATGCGACCTATTGGTTTTGATTTAGTCGCAAGAAGAGACAATTCATTACTCATAATTAAAGTTTTGACAAATATTGATGCAATGTCAGAAAATGTAGCCAATGAACTACGAACACTTTCAATACTTTTAAAAGGTTGTCCACTTCTAATCGGAGAACACAGTGGAACAGGAAGACTTGGAGAAGATGTGGTGTACGATAGATTCGGTATTCAGGCTATTACGTCAGAAACGCTTAAAGCTCATCTCCTTGAGGGAATGCCACTTGAGGTATATGCTGCACCAGGTGGACTATATGTAAATCTTGACAGAGAAAAAATCATTAAACTTCGACAGGAGCAAAAACTTTCTCTTGGATCATTCGCAAGATCTTTAAAAGTTTCAAGACGAACAGTACAAATGTATGAAGATGGTATGAATACAAGTATCGAAGTAGCTATGAGAATTGAGGATTTACTAGATACCAATGTTACAGTTTCAATAGATATTCTAAAACATCAGCAATCAAAAAAAGAAATAAAGCCTGGATCTTTAGAGACGCAAGGTTTTAGAGATTTTCAAAGAGAGATTTTCTCAATACTTGAACATGTTGGTTACAAGGTTATTCCCCTAGAGAGATGCCCATTTGAAGCAGTTAGCAAAGATAAAAAGAAAATCCTTTTAACATGCGTTGATAGATATGATAAAAAACTTTTGAAGAAAGCAAGGGTCATTAGCAGTATTTCTGATATAACTGAGAAACACGCGGTTCTTATCACTGATAAAAACGTTGTCCATAAAACTAATATTGAGGGTACTCCCCTTCTTGTTAAAAAGGAGATAAAAAAAGCTAGAGGTCCTGAAGAGATTCTTGATTTAATTATTGAAAGACTTTATAGGAAAAGGTAATTGATTTATTCTGACCAAACTTTTATAAATAGGGTTATCATTCCCGAAGACTACATTTTCTTGTTTATATGGAGAAAATGGCATACAAACACTCAAATTGATATCTATGACAGATAAAAAAATCATTGAAGTAGTTGAGGAAATCTTAACTGATTCTAAAAAACTTGACCGTAAATTCAAACAGAATATTGATTTAGTTTTTAATTTGAAAAATTTGGATCTTGAGGTTCCTAAGAATCGTGTTGATGAAGAAATTGTTCTTCCGCATGGTCGTGGTAAGAATGCTAAAATTGTTATTTTTGCTAGTGGTGAGCTTGCTGTTAAATCAAAGAAACATGTTGATTTGTTAATTAAGCCTGAAGAAATAGGGGGTCTTGCTAAGGATAAGAAACAGTTCAAAAAAGTCGCTGATGAACATGATTTTTTTATTGCCGAGGCACCGCTTATGCCTACCATTGGTAAAAGCCTTGGTACTGTTCTTGGTCCCAGGGGTAAGATGCCTAAGCCCGTGCCTCCAAATGCGGATGTTTCAGGCATGGCGAAAAATCTACGTAACACAGTTAAGGTTCGTTCTAAGAGTAATAAAACTTTTCATACTATTGCTGGTAATGCTGATATGTCTAAGGAACAAATCGCAGAGAACGTTGATGTGATTATTAGACGGGTTGTAGGATCTTTGGAACGTGGTCGGATGAACATTGGCTCAGTCTATATTAAGACTACTATGGGGCCATCGGAGCGAGTTATCTAGAGGTGATCATGGTTTATGGCTCATGTTGCTGAATGGAAATATGGTGAAGTAAAAAAACTTACAGATCTTTTCACAAGTAAAAAAGTAGTGGGAATTATTGAAATTGGTGGTATTCCTGCTCCTCAGATGCAACAGATGAGAAGTAATCTTCATGGAACAACCAATATTCGTTCTGCAAAAAATTCTCTTTTATTCAGAGCACTTGATGAAGCTGAAAAACGAGCGAAGGGCATATCTGGTTTAAAAGAATTAATCACAGGTCAAACTGCTGTTATTGCAACTGATATGAATCCTTTCAAATTATTTAGTCAGATTAAAACCACTCGGACAATGGCGCCTGCAAGAGGTGGAGAAACCGCTGCTTATGATATAATGGTTAGAGCAGGAAATACTCCTTTTAAACCAGGGCCTGTTGTTGGAGAACTTCAAAAAGTGGGTATTCCTGCAGCTATCCAGGAGGGCAAGGTTGTTATAAAAAATGATAAAGTAATTGTTCCTAAGGGAGAAAAAATACCTAAGGATGTTGCTCAGATGCTCACTCGTTTGGAGATATATCCTGTTGAAATAGGTATGACTCTTCATGCGGTTTTTGAAGATGGAAGTATTTTCAAACCTGATGTTCTTGATATAGATGTTGATGAGTTTATTGGAAGGATGAAACAGGCATCTAGTAATGCATTTAACCTGGCAATTGAATCAGGTTGGATAAATGGATTAACAATTAAACCACTTCTTATGAAAGCTCATCATAATGCGTTTACCCTAGCATTAGAACAGGGTATCATTAATAAGGAGACAATTAAACATTTAATTTCAAAAGCACATTCAAATATGTTTGCTTTAAAAAATATTACATCATAAAAAAATAGGAGGCAAAAAGAAAATGGAATACATATATAGTGCAATGCTTCTTCATTCAGCAGGTAAAAAAATAACAGGAGAAAACGTAAAGAAAGTACTTACAGCTGCCGGTGTAAAGGCTGATGATGCAAAAATCAAGGCATTAACAGCATCACTTGAAGGTGTAAACATCGAGGATGCAATCAAAACAGCTGCAGTACCAGCAGCAGTGGCTGCTGTTCCAGCTGCTGCAACAACTGGAGAAACTGCTCCTGCTGAAGGAAAATCTGAAGAGAAAAAGAAAGAAAAGAAGAAAGAGGAAGAAGAAGTCTCTGAGGAAGAAGCTGCAGCAGGACTTGGTGCATTATTCGAATAAAACATACTATCTGTTGTTTCAACAGTGGGCGATAAAAGAAAAACTGTCTTCTTCTGAGACTACT
>JAUWGL010000003.1 GCA_030606465.1 Thermoplasmata archaeon
GATTTGGATAAAATACAACAGCTGAAGGGTATGGTTTACGATGCGGCTTATGATAGTGTAGGATCAGGGTTGAAAGGTTATGAGTTTAGGTTAGGGGTGACTAAAAATGATGGGTCTGATGAAACGCTTTTAGATTTTGGAAAAGAATTTCAAAATGACGTTGCAGTTGCAAAAACATCAAGAATTGTGCTAATTTATGATAATGATTCTGGTGAATACACTGAGGCTATCTTTACGGTCACAGTTTCATCGTATGGAGCAGATATATTCTTTAATACGGATCCTGAAATTATGGGTCCAACGGACCCTATAGATGTAACTGAGGGAGATAGCAACGAATTTGATTTAGAAGCTATTGATGATGATGAAATTGATTCGCTAACTTATACTATTCCAGCGGGCCAAAGCCTTACCTATGGTGGCATAGAGGGTATTGCCGACTTTTCTGCTGGAGCAGATTTAGGTACATATAGTTATATGGATTTTCCTAGTGTTAATTATATTGCAGATCCAGATATTTGGTTGGATGGTGATCCTGTAGATTATCCGGTTAATGATTCTTTTACGTTTGAGGTCAGTGATGGTTATCCTGGTGGAACTGCGACTGCTACAGTAGAGATTACAGTACATCCTGATTATCGACCTATTGCGGAGGATGTTGATGCAGAATTTCTTGATGATGATTTAGAGAGTGGTATTAGAGAGTTAACTGTAAACGTTGTTACCAACTGTAGTTATAATCCTCCAGAGCATAAGGATAATGAGACGATTACAATAGTTGATCCTGTCCCAAGTGGTGATACACCAATTCATGGTACTGTTACTAAAATTCCAGATGAGGAGATTAAATATACAATAGACGAAGAGTATGCTCAGGGTATTCTAAATGGGACAATTGATCTTGATGCTATCGGTAATCTTATTGATGATTTTGATTATACAATACAGGATTCTGAGGGTAGTTCTAGTTTAGGTTATATTTATGTTTATGTTTATGAATGTCTATGTCCTCCAGATGGTTGGTATTATTGTAATGGTAATATAAGCGAAGAAAGAGATTATTATAATTCTGACCCAGTAAATTGTGAATGTGAATATGTCGTGCTAGATTCCCAAGATTGTGAGAGTCTGGTAGATGATATTTGGTATGATACTGATCCACTTGAGACACAATGGGTACCAGATCCAGGTGGATGCCGTGAGAAAGAACAAAAGAAACAATATAAATGGAAAAATTGTGTTTGTACTGATGGAGCTTGTAGTTGTGAAACAGATATACAATGGTTCGATACAGGTAACAAAAGAGCAGGTACATGTGACGATACGTTAACTCCTACCGGGGCGACACAGTGGATACTAGTTGATGGGTCTGAATGTGAAGAAAAAAAACAGGAAGAGTATATGAGGACTACATATACTTGTCAGGTTTCAGATGGTAGTTGTGTAGAGGATACAACAACTAGTGAATGGTATGATACTGATCCACTTGAGACTAGGTATAGCAACAGTCGATGTCCAGCTGATAGCTGTGGTGCCTGGAGTGCACCTTATTGTGATGGAGATCTTTGTAAACATAGTCGTACATGTACATCATATACTTGTAATGATGGTAGCTGTGGTTCATCCCCGACTACACAGGAAGAAACCATAGAGGATTGTAATACTCGCGATAATTCATACACTGATTATTATTGTTCAGGTGGTGATGTATATTCAAGAACATGTACTGATGACTGGTCTTGTTCAGATGGCTCCTGTGCATTTGTAGGGACATCCTGTGGATCAGGAAGTAAATCACAAGAGTGTGGATCAACAAGTTATGGTAGTTGGAGCGATCCCTATTGTGATGGAAACAAAGTAAAACGCTCGAGAAGTGTTACCTATCGTGGATGTAGCGGTAGCAGTTGTTATAGTAACACTCAAACTGAGTATGAGACTGTTGATACTTGTAGCTCATTTGGTGCAGAAAGGACTTGCGAGTGGGCAAGCAGCAACACGATATATACCAAAACCTGTGTGTATCCTGAAATATGTAGTGATGCATCGTGTGTTGTAGATTGGAGTAATCCTGATTGTTGGACAGACACACAGGCTGTAACTATATGCTGTAATGCTGAATACACAGGCTCACTAGAGGGAAGTAGTTGTTACAATATTATCGCCTGTGAATATGGTTGTTGTAGTGGTGGTTGTACACCAGATTGTTCTGGTAGAGAATGTGGTCCTGATCCTGTTTGTGGGGAGAGTTGTGGATCATGTGGTAGTGGATATTATTGTTCAGATGGTAACTGTGTTGCGGATGATTCTTGTTGTTTCCCTGCGGGAACAGAGATAACTTTGGCTGATGGAGCCAAGAAATTCATTGAAAACATTAGGGTTGGTGACAAAGTTCTATCATATAACACTATTGACAATGAGTTCGTAGCTAGTAATGTAGAAAAGCTTATCATCAAGATGAGAAATGTGTACGATATCAACGATGGCATCATAAGCCCAACAGATGACCATCCGTTCTATGTTCGTAAACCAGATGGAACCCTTGGTTGGGCAGCAATTAATCCATCTAATTCTGAGGTCATGTACAACTCTAGAAATTCAATTCGACTTGAATTAGGAGATGAATTCCTCATGGCAGATGGCACATGGCTTAAGGTTGAATCAATAAAATTACGGCAAGGTGAACCAATTACTACATATACATTCACTGTGGACTCTGATCACCATGATTATTTTGCAAATGATTTACTAGTTAGCAATGCCGTTGATTGTGAGGACCCAAGTCCACCAGTTCCACCAGTTCCAGCGTGTTGTTTACCTGCGGGTACAATGATTGCAATGGCAGATGGCAGTCTTAAACCCATTGAGGAAATAGAAAAAAGAGACGAAGTTCTATCTTATAACTTGAAAAACAACCAAAAAGTCAGCGCAAAGGTACTCTGGCTTACAACTAAAACAAGAGAGAGTGTATATGATATAAACAATGGACTTATCAGCCCAACAAATGATCACCCATTATATGTACGTAAATCCGATGGAAATACATACTGGGCAGCTATCGACCCAATAGCCTCTGAGAAAGTATATGCAGGTATGGAAAACATTGTACAATTGGAAATCGGTGATGAAACATATACAAGCGATGGCACATGGGTTAAGGTATATTCTATACAGCATCGCCCTGGCTCCCTTGAGACACATACGTTCACACTTGATAATTATCACCATTATTTCGCAAATGGAATCATGGTGCATAATGCTGATGGTGGTTCAATAACTCCAGAACCAGGTTGTTCAGAGGCCCAGTCGGCGGCTGTGTGAACCAAAAACTCACATGAAATAATAGAGAGTGAAACAATATCTCTAGGATTTATCTCACTCTCAATCTAATTCTTTTTATTTTCGTCTTCGTAGGATAACAAAAATGATGGCTAGTATTACAATGATTACTACCACTAGGATGATTATCCATAGATAATCAAATGGCTCTGATTTAACTATATTGAAGGTGGAAAGAACCGTTTTTTTATGACCTGCTTCATCATATACTGTTACACTCAATGTATATGTGCCCTCGGTAAAATCTTTAGGATCAAAAGGAAGCTCACAGGGATAAACATTAGAGGTATAATTGAAAACAATTTTGTTGTCACTTATTAGCTCAAAAACTATTGATGCAATAGAAGTATGTTCATCACCTGCAGTTATTTGAATATCCTCTCTTTTAGCTACATCTTTTGTTGTATTAATTGTGACATAAGGATTTGTTAAATCAACAGTAAAAGAGGTATTAACCCAGCCTTCATGTCCAACTTTATCCTCCGCCTTAATATTCAAACTGTGAGTGGTCTGAGATAATCCTGTTAATGATACATTAAACAATTTAGGATTTACAATTTCAACAGTTACTTGTGTTCCGTCTAACTGAGCAGTTTTGATATAAACTGCTTCAGGATATTCTATTTGTACATCTTGATTACGAGACGTAATAACAACACCGTCAGATAGAGAAATATCAGGTGATAATAGTTTTGTATCTATGCAGGTTACTACAAACGTATAAGTATCAGTTTCAGAAGGAGATCCACTATCAGTTACCATAAATGATATCGCATAATTTCCTGTTTCCATAAATGCATATATGAATTTTCTACCAATTATTTCAAAAACACTATCGTTATCGCTATCCCATTTGTATTCAACAGGAGAAACACCGCCCTTTGATGAGGCGTTAAACCATACCGACTCGCCACGTTCAACTGTAAATGGACCATTATAAATTGCTTCAAGATCCATTGTAATTGTTATCTTTGTAGTGTTCATCATGACAACATCATCTGCATCGGTAACAATTAAACGTAAGAGATATTCACCTTCTTCAGTAAATATATGAGAAATAGTTTCTGTGGAATAATCAGTATGTCCATCGTTATCGATATCCCATTGATAAGAAAAAGGAGGAGTACCATTTACTACATAAGGAGTAAAAGTCACATTGCTAGCATTTATACCTTCAAATCCAGCGATAGAATGATTTATTATGATTGGAAAAGAATCAACCCTGAGAGTGTTATTACCTGTTACTTCATGCTCGTTTTTATAAAAATCAAGAAAATATCCACTAAATGTATATTCCCCTAAATCCAATGGCGTTGTAAGATTATAAGAAAAATAAGATTGGTCAAACAGGATAAACATAACAGTGTTATTCTCAGGGAAATATTCATACTGATTGTTCTCCCACAAAGTACAACCAGTAAAAACAAAACCATCAGGTATAGTTTCCCAGATTAAAGCAGCTTGACCAAATGATCTACCACTTATTTCCACGGTACAAATAGAATTTTGTGCAACAACAGCAGGTAAATATCTCTCAATCACAGGCAAAAAACCAGATCCACCTGCATCTAGATCATATTCATAGGATAGTTGCCCCGTAGATACATTAAAAAATACAGAATCATGATAGTATTGTCCATCTGCATCCAGATAAGAAAACGTTACTCTAAATCGATCACCATCAGACCAGCCATGTTCCAACTCGTTGAGATTAAAAATATAATAACCATTATCATATGATGTAGTAAATACACTCTCAAAATTATTCAAATTCCTTAATTCAACATAAACACCATCTATTAATGACCCACGAATATCTCTTACATGACCATATACTGTTGGATTTTCCTCACCAGTAGTTATACCAATAAACATGAACGAAGCCAACATCAATAAAACAATAACTGTAATAGCACAGACTACTCTCATATTTATACCTCAAAATATAGTCGAAAAACCTCAATTATCTGCCTATCTGATAATCCACCCCAATGATAATGATTAGTAGCACACATCACTTCATTAATACTAATAGACCCATCATCATCCTGATCATAATCCCAGGCATTCCATGTCGATTCTGCATAGCTAAAATCCAAAATAAATGGACTCGCAAGAATAAACATAACAGATCCAATGAACAATAGAAACAGAATCCTCATTTTATTATTACTCATAAGATATCACCACCTTCAACACTCATCATTTTACCAGAATGTTTTACTCTTATATAAAGATGTTTTTATGAAAAAAAAACCAGAATAAATACCAGGTGAATTATATGATACCTGGAGGTTTATTAGATGACTTTATTGAGTTCCTCGGTTAACTCTGCCTTTATAATATAACCGATCTTACTATATGAAATATAACCATTTTTATCTATGATAAAGTGCATTGGCACAGAAATATATTCCATATGTCCTTCGAGATAGCTTCCCATTACATCAGTATCTGAATCATCCAAGGCAAACATCCATTGAGCATCGTTCTCTTCTTTCACACTTGTAATATTTTCTATAGTTACTGTAATTGGGTTATAGGATTTAACATAAATGGATATCATACTGACATTATCTCCCATCTCATCGTAAACCTCCTTGAGATCATCTATTTCTATGTTACAGAAAGCACAAGATGTAGATGTAAACGTCAGAACAACCACTTTTCCAAGATTAGCCGAGAGGTTGAAAATCCCATGATCAAGGGTCTCAATACTAAAATCAGGAGCACTTGTCTGCTCACCTATAGTCACATTAATAGACGACCAGTTACTCTCTGCCCTTATCTCATCTACAGCTTTAGCTTTTATAGTATAAGTCCCAGGTTGATTCCATGCATGCTGCTTTCTAGCAGTTGACCCAGATGAAAGCAGCCTTGGTGTTGATCCATTACTACCATCACCCCACTCGTAATAGTAAGCAATTTTATCCTCCTCAGGATCAGTCGAAGAGAAATAAAACATATAGTAAAGATAAGGTTCTTTAGCAGAAGACGTCTTAGCAGAAATAGACGGATCACTAGGAGCAGTATTAGGTCTTTCACTTACAATAACACTCTTGGATATTGTACTTGATACACCATTGTTATCCCAAACAGAGAGAGTCACAACATAAGTACCACTTTTTCCATAAGAGTGAACAGGGTTGATCTCAATTGAAGTATTACCCTCTCCGAAATCCCACAATACCGTCGTAATAGATCCATCAGATTCATTAGCAGCACTAACAAACTGGATATCAACAAGAGAGGTAGGATTGCTAGGAGCAAAACCAAATTCGGCTACTGGTGGATTATTTCCACCATTATTTCCACCATTATCAATACAACCAGTTAGAGAGACAAGTAATATCAAAAAAACTACTGATAGTAACCTTTTCATACTTATCCATCCTCACAGAACTACATTCTCAGATAGTTATTAAAAGTTTCTCTAATATCAAAAATTTGTGTTATCCCGAAATTACTTTCTTCTGGAAAATGATGGTTCCGATTCAATGACTTCACTTTGAAAAACGGAGTCTTTAGAGTTATTTGATAATCACTTGGTAAAATAATTAAAAGAATAAATGGTTATGTTTTATTGAACATAGTTGTGATCTAAATATGTCAAAAAGAACTTCAAAAGATAAAAAACTTCAGAAAAAAATAGCAAAAAATAGAATTAACAAACTATTTGTAATGGCAGAACATTGTGCTCTTTCTGGGAAGATAAATCTTGCTGATCGTTATGTAGAGATTGCAAGAAAACTTTCAATGAAATATCTTGTTCGTATGCCAAAACAGTTTAAACGACGCTTTTGCAAACACTGCTGCTCTTATCTATTGCCTGATGCTACTTGCAGGGTAAGAATCCACCATGGAAAACTTGTGATTTATTGTTACAAATGTAAAAAATACACTCGGATTCCTTTAAAAAAACATTTAAAAAATCCTTCCAATACGCTTAAATAAGTTATCATTTATTACCGTTACCCAATTCCATTCTTATGAAGGGAGTAATAAGATTATGACAACAGTGTATGATGTTCCAGCTGAAGAATTTATTAATGATGTTGCAAAAAAACTTCGTAGTGATAAATCTATCTCTTTGCCAGAAGAAAACATGTTTTCTAGGACCGGAATGAGCAGGGAGAATCCACCAGAAAACAAGGACTGGTGGTATACAAGATGTGCATCGATATTACGTAAAATTTACATCAAAGAAGGTATTGGTGTGGAACGTCTCCGGGCTGAATATGGCGGCAAAAGGGATTGTGGTTCAAAGCCTTATAAAGCACGAGCTGGCAGTGGATCCATTGTTCGTAGGGCTCTTCAGCAGCTTGAACAAGCAGGATATGTAAAAAAAATTAAGGGCAAAGGACGTGTGCTAACTCCTAAAGGTAGATCATTTTTAGATAACACTTCTCATGAAGTCATGAAAAATATTGAATTGTATTATCCTGATTTAAAAAAATATTAAAAATATGATGAAAAATTATTGGTATTAACGTTTATGGATGAAGAACTTGAAAAAATAAAGAAAAAAAAATTACAAGAGTTACAGCAGCAGGCAGCTCTTCAAGAATCAATGGATGAACAAGCAGCTCAGAATGGAGAGTTTAAGAAACAAAAAAAATTGATCCTGATAAGAATCCTAACTCCAGAGGCAAGAGAAAGACTTGGGAATATCAAAGCTGCTCGTCCACAGGTTGCAGAATCTGTTGAGAATCAGTTGATAATGTTTGCTCAGAGTGGTAGACTCGAAAATAAAATAAATGATAAGCAGTTACGAGAGCTGCTTTCAAAGATGATGTCGCAGAAAAGAGACATAAAAATAAAAAGAAGGTAAAAAAAGCTATGTCAACTCATAAATCACTTGGGAAAAAAATACGATTAAACAAAGCTACTAATAGTAACAGACGTGTTCCTGCGTGGATTATGATTAAAACCAACAGACGGTTTACGCGTCATCCTAAAACGCGGCATTGGCGTAGAAACAAACTTAAAAAATCATAAAAACAAAAAGGATTATTATGGCAGAAGAAATCGAAAAAATATATGTTATACCTTTGAAGAAGACTAATTTTAGATCTTCAAAAGCAGCACCAACTGCTATTAAAAGAGTAAAAAACTATTTAACTAGGCATATGAAAGTGGAAAAGGAGAAAATTTGGATGGATGACTCTCTTAACGATGCTTTATGGTCTAGAGGGAAGTATAATATGCCTAGTAAAATCCGTGTTAAAGCAGTGAAATTCGAAGATGGAGTTGTAGAAGCATCTCTTCCAGAGCTTGAATTCAAGAAATCACGGCGTGAGCTACTTAAAGAGGAGAAAGAAAAGAAGACTCCTATCCTTAGAAGAGAGGAGGAAATACCTGAAGGAGAAGAAGGTGTTGGTGGTGCTGAGGATTATGATATAACTCCTACTGGCGATGGTGAAGTAAAAATCAAGAAAAAGAAATCACCAAAGGAAAAAGAAGATAAACCAAAGACTTCGAAGAGCAAATCTAAACGAGAAAAGGGCAAAGAGGAAGAAAAAAAACCAGTTAAAAAGACTCCGAGGAAAATCTTGAAAGTGAAAAAAGCTAAAAAAGAAGATGAAAAAACAGAAACAAAGAAGAAGACTGCATCAAAATCAAAGAAGAAAACTGTTACTGGTAGATCTTCAAAAAGAACTGCTTCAAAATCAAAGGGCAAAAAATAAAAGTTCAACATAAAAAAACCATTATCTATGAATTTGTTGAAGAAAACGAAGATTTTGATCTCTAATCAAAAACCTTTTTTCTCTTTTTTCTTTTTATATTGTTTTTGCAGTATTTGAAATGAAATCAGAATGTAAAAAACTCTGGTTTTTTTGTTAACAATTTATTACGTTTAACAACTGTTATAGATACATTTAAATTAGAATATTATATATCAATTACAGGAATTTTATAATTGGGGAAGTTGTGGAGGTAGAAAAAATATGATAAAAAAACTAATTTTATTAGCAATAGTAGGTATGTTAGTTCTAGGCGGAGTTCAAGCAATTAAAATTCCGAAGAATGAAACGGAAACAACGAATATATTAAAAAAAGTAACTTTTTCAGGGCAACCTATAATTGAAGAGAAAGATAATTATCTATCTGTAGAACTTGAAGATGCAGATGTATCTTTAAGGGAAACAGGAAAACCGATGTTGCCAGTATATTTGACAACTTTTACATTTTCAAAGAATGTAAAAATTAAGAGTGTATCCTGTGATTATGCAGATATTAAAGAAAAATCTATTTCGGGAAAAATTATTCCTTCTCCTGAAACAAGCCCCCCTAGTTATCCTGGTGAAGGAAATGTAAAACAAGTTTATATCGAAAATAAAGAAGTATATGAAAGTGACTTATTGTACCCTAATAGTTGGTATGATTCCAGAATTCGTTGTGGTTTAAATAGTGATGGGATTTCAACTACTTTTGTAACTGTTGAACTTCATCCTGTTAGATATTCACCTCAACAGAATATGTTGTATTATACAACTGATTTTGAAATTAGTATATATTATGATGATCCTCTTGTTACAACAAGTACAAATGCTGACTATGGTCTTTTGATTATTGCCCCATCTGCATTTACCACGGAACTTCAGCCATTAGTTGATCATAAAATATCTCATAATATTAACACCATCCTAAAAACTACAGAGGATATATATGCTGAGTATCAAGGAAGAGATAAACCTGAACAGATTAAGTATTTCATAAAAGATGCAAAAGAAACATGGGATATTACACATGTTCTTTTAGTAGGTGGTTTAAAATCATATCTATATAACAAGGATAGAGATGATATTAACCAGGGTAGTACTGGTTGGCATCTTCCTGTTAGATATGCAAACATTAGACATAGCGATGAAAGAAGTTGTATTTCTGATCTATATTATGGTGACCTGTATAGGTATAATGAAACTACTCAAAGCTGGGAGTTTGAAGATTGGGATTCCAATGGGGATGGTATTTTTGCTAGAATGACTTTTTTTGTTACTGGAAACGATAAATTAGATCTCGTTCCAGATGTATACTATGGGAGACTAGCCTGTAGAAATAAATTTGAAGTTAGAACAATGGTGAATAAAATAATTACCTATGAATCAACTCCGCCAGAAGAAAAACCATGGTTTAAGAAAATGATAGGAGTTGGTGGTCAGACATTTAATTTTTATGAAGGTCAACCTGATGGAGAATGGATTTGTGATAGGGCCATTGATTTTATGGGAAATCTTATTGATGAAGCAGTAAGAGTATATGCATCAAATGAAGGAACAGGTGAACCAACAATTCCTGATGATATTATTCCTGAGATATCAAAAGGAGCAGGTTACGTGCTTTTCAGTGGACACGGTAATCCAGTTAGATGGAATACCCATCCGGTTGACAGCACTGATGAATGGATGGGTGCAACAACAGTATATCAGTTTTTGCGGTTTTCTAATAAAGAAAAACTGCCGGTAATCCTTGTTGGTGGTTGTCATAATGCATTATTTAATATCTCTATATTAAATATAATTTTTAACTCTAAGGAAACTAAAAATAAATATTGGACAGTAGAACCATCACCAGTATGCTTTAGTTGGGGTTTATGTATCCTTCCTCGGGGTGGAGCTATTGCTTCTACTGGTTGTACTGGTTATGGTTTTGGTAGTCCAGTAACATTTAGTGCTGCTTTGGAGACAGGTTTTTTCTATGCAATCGGCCAAGATGGTGCGACAACTTTAGGTGGTGCACATAGTGGATCAATCAGAAACTTCTTATTAGAAAATCCATCCCGTCAGGATGAAGCATTTGCCATAACTATTTGGCAGCTTTTTGGAGACCCAAGTCTTCAACTTGGAGGATTTTCACAATAAACTCTTTTTTTCTTTTTTTATACATCATTGTAAAAAAGTGTACATTTACTCCTGTTGATTTTAGTATGATAATGCCTTAAAACACCTTTTGTTACCTGTTACTCCTAGCTTTCACATAGAGAAATACCATTATAAAGCAATAATCATTTTAAATTAATATGTGTCGGAAAAAAATAAAAGAAAAACTTGAAAAAAATGAGATTGTCATTTATGGTTTATTAAAATATATTTTTATTGGAATTGGTATTGTTTGTGAAATTATTGGGATTAATTTCGGTCTCAAAGAAAATATTATCGGTGCAACAAGTTTTATATCTTTTGGGATTGGATTAATCTCTATTGGATTAGCATTTCATTCAATTAAAACATCATTAGAGTCACAAAAAATAGCAAACGAGTCAAATGAAAGAATGAAAGCTATTGCAAATGTTAAGTTTCGTGAAGCTATTGGAATTATCGAAGATATAAGGTTAAATCTTACAGAACGTAGAAGAAAAATAGTGAATAAGAAACAAAAAGGAAGAAACACTCAGGATGATGAAATTGATTTCTTATTTGATCACTCATTTGGTATATGGAAGTGTATACCATATTTGAATCAAGCAGCAGAATTGAAGAAATGGATGGATGAATCATATCAAAAGGATTTAATTAATGATGTTGAACTGTTATTCGGTGAATTACTTCGTGATAGAAAACGTCTTGGAATAATATTAACTAAAGATAATCGTGATCATATTGGTTTGATATATAAAAATCTCTTGAAATATGATGTGTTGAAAAAAGATGAAAAAGGAAAAAAGAAGTTGAAAGGACTATATGATAAACTTGTTACAATAAAAAAGCGAAAATAATTAATTGCATAGTTAGATGAACTGGCTTTATTGGTATTTCGTATTCATAGTAATTACAATAGTAGCAATAATAAGTTTTATAACAGGTAACTAATTCAGAGTTTGAAATGCAAAAAGCAACCTTGATACAAAATAACACGAAAAACACAGAAAAGTTTATATATGAGTTCAAAAAGGGGTGTGAATGCACATAATTGAATATAAATCCCACTTTGCAGTATTGCATTTCAATGAAAATCCTAATGTCGGTGTTTTTTGCCGGGCTAATGATCATGTTGTATTTGTTAGAAAGGGTTTATTGAAAAAGATTAAAAAAAAGATTACTCAGACGTTGGATGTGAAACTGGTTGAGCTGAATATTGCTGATGCTACTATTATTGGTTCTTTACTTTCTTTGAACTCTACGGGAGCGGTTGTTACTGATTTTGTTGATAGTAAGACTGTTAAAATTGTTGCAGATCAGGGTTTAGATGTTTGTGTTATTGGTGATAAGTATAATGCGGCAGGTAATGATATTTTGGTGAATGATAATGGTGCATTGGTTCATCCTGATCTTATGGATAAATCCTTGGAGGATATAGAAAAAACACTTGGGGTTCCGGTTTATCGTGGTACTATTGGTTCTTTGAAAACTGTTGGTATGGCTGCAGTTGTAACAAATAAAGGTTTGTTATGTCATCCTAAGGTTTCGGATGATGAAAAAAAGTTGTTGAAAAAGGTTTTTGATGTTGATGTTATGATTGGAACTGTTAATCATGGTTCTCCTGTGATTGGTAGTGGTCTTGTTGCTAATTCTAAGGGTGCGATTATTGGTAATCTTACTACAGGTATTGAAATGGGGCGGGTTGAAGAGGCTTTAGACTTCATAGATTAGTTATCTATCGTTTTATATTAAAATATTTAATTTTTAATTAAAACATTTATAAACAACTTCTATATTATATATTTGTAAATATAAAACCTCTCGGATGATAATATGGTAGAAACTGAAAGATATAAATTCAAACCACAAGATAAAAAAATAATCAATATTTTCACAGAGCTAGGCATGCCGAGAAATCTAGCAAAAACATTAATGTACATCTCACAAGTCGATGAATGCAAATCAGCAGAAATAGAACATGGAGCAGACCTCAGACAACCAGAAGTAAGCGTAGCAATGCAACAACTACAAAACAAGGGTTGGGTTCAAAAAAGACATAAGAAAAAGAAAGGCAAAGGAAGACCAGTACACATATACAAACTCACTTCATCTATAGATAGCATAGTAAGAAACTTTGAAAAAGAAAAAATACAAGAAATAGAAACAGTCAAAAAAGACCTAGCAGATCTAAAAAATCTTATCAACAGCATGTAAAAACAATAACTCTATTTTCATTTTTTCAGGGTAAGAAGACGTCTTCTAAACCAAAATCTGTGACTTAGTTTACCTGGAGAGCATATCAAGAGTTTTAATCTTTTTTCTAACAATATGAATTGACAAAGCAACAAACAACATAGCAGTAAAAAACCCAACTACAACTCCATTCAGTTCAAATGTAACTAAAAAATTATAAAATGCATGTAAAAAACATGCTAAGATAAAAAAAGGGAGTATTCTAATTACTGATGTTTTATTCATTATTGATTTTCCAACTCCATATCCTGTCCAAGCAGTTGCTGCTGCATGTAAAAGACATCCACCAAAACTTCTAATCAACATAAACATCAGAAACATAAGTAAGAACATTCCTGCAGGTAAACTATCAAATTCTTGACCTCTTAAAAGAAAACTTAAACCATATAACAAGTTCTCTGTTGCTGAAAAACCAAGACCAGCAACTGCACCATAAATCAGACCATCCTCAAACTCATCAAGCTCTTTTTTAACTGTTTTCAATCTAAGTGCAAAAGGTTTTGTAAATTCCTCAGCAAAAGGAGCAACAACCACTGCCATAAAAAACCAAATACTATTATGATCCTCAACGGAAACAGCAAGAGGGATTTGAAGAACCATTTCTAAAATAATTGATGCAATAACAGCAATAGTAGCACCCCAACAAAAACATAAAATTATAGGCTTCCATCTCTCACGATGATATTTTTCAGTATTTCTAATCCAAATAGCAAAAATTACTGGCGGTAGAAAAGACATTATAATTAAAAGTATAAACTCTATCCTATTCACAAACACACAAAACAACAAGAATTTTATTTAGTTTTGCCCTTTATAACCTACAAAAAATCAGATCTTAAAAAATAAAGTTAAGTTTAAGGTGTTGGATGTAGGCCGTAAGCCTCTTTACAGCACCAATTTTTCTATATTTTTTATAAAAAATGAAGACAGAAGCAGCAAATTTAACAAAAATAATCGAAATATTTATATGCTATAACATACTATAGTATACTATGGACACTACAATTCAAGTGAGTAAAAACTTGCAAAAAGAACTACTTAAAAGAAAATTTTTTAATAAAGAAACATATGAAGAAGTAATTTGGGATTTGATAGAAGATAATCAAGAACTCAGTGAACAAACAAAAAAAGAAATCGCTCAATCTCGTGCTGAGTATAAAGCAGGTAAAACTCATACTCTTGCAAAAATTAAAAAAGAGATGGCTAAATGAGTTACGAGATCATTTTTACAGATACCTCAAGAAAACAGTTTAAAAAGCTTGAAAAAGATATACAGGAACGGATCGTAAAAGCTCTTGAACGAATTAGGATGAGACCTGAAGCTCATGTGAAAAAGCTTGTAGGTGATCCAGGTTATAGGTTAAGAGTTGGGGAATACAGAGTAATTTTGGATATTGAAAAAGACAAACTTATTATTTTGGTAATAAAAATTGGCCATAGAAAAAATATTTATAAAAAGCTATAAAGTGCTGGGTGTAGGCCGTAAGCCTCTTTATTCCTTCGAGAAATCATAAAAATTTGGAATTTTAGAAGGCGTAATTATTTTCCTTTGTAGCCAAACTTTTTATCATATGTTGAATGGCCTATCACATCAAGAACAAATGCAATAATTTCTATTTTTGATTCACCATCGGTCAAAGTATAAAGCATTCTCCAAAAATTAGGAAGTTCTACTCTGAACAGGTTAGATATACCATATTTGTCTTTATAATCTTGAGGGATCAGTTTCTTAGCAATCGGGTTGCCATAATGAGGATTAGCTTTAATCAATTCCACTTTTTTATTGATTGCATTAAGTATTGTCTGGTCTGTCTTTGATTTTGGTGCTTCTTCATTCAAATGCTTATAAACTTCTTCTGCTTCTGGTGAAAGAATAACTCGTACTTTTTTCATAGTTCAAGACCTTCAGAAATTGCTTTACGTAGTCGTGGATTGGTGTTATGCATCCAAGTTATACCTTTTAATGTCACTGCAATTTTGTTACTATATTCAAGATATAAAAGAATAATTTTCAACGTATTGTGATTTACTTGTCTAGGAAGTATCTTTTTTAGTTTGGCAACAGTGATTATACTTTCATTCATGTTTTTTAATGTTTCTTCTACCATGAGGACAGTATTTAAGGTGGGAGAATGTTCCAGTTTATGTTCTTGAATCGATATTGACATATTAATCACCAATTGTTATTAACTAATAACTATATGTTATCAACTAATATTTATAAATTTCGGTGAAATTCTGCAATGTCTAACAATATTTATGATAAAATGTGCTGGGTGTAGGCCATAAGCCTCTTTATCCCTCCAAGAAATCATAAAATTTTGGGATATTTGAGAACGTAATTTTCCGATAATAAATGTAAAGGAAAACTTATTAATTATTAAAATAACCAATATATTATAAAATTAACATGTGAGTGTATATACCATGAAATTAAAAATCCTAGCAATCTTAATTATACTGACTATGGTTGGTAGCACTTTTGTAGCTTCAGCCGATGTAAAGTATAATGATGATTCAGAAAATATTGTTGTTGCTAATAATTATATGGAAACAAAAGAAGTAAAAATTGCAATACTTTGTGAAGAGCCAATAGGCTGGGGTTCAGCAAAATTCGTTTTTATATACTTACTTGATAATTATCGTTGGACAGTTGGAAATAGATCATATGAATTTGACATCACGGAGATATATGATGAAGACATACTCAAAGGTCGTTTAACTATAAACAATTTTGATGCACTACTTGTGCCAGGTGGAGGGGTAGGAGATGCCGAGTCTCTAGTTAAAGGGTTTCGTCATCTTCCAAAGGTGAAAAAATGGAAAAATCAGATTGTTAATTTTATCAAAGAAGGAGGAGGTTATACTGGTTATTGCGGTGGCGCAAGTCTTATGGCCCAATTAGATAGAAAACCAGAATCATTAATAGAGTGGCAATTTGATCGTGGCTCTTTAGGTGCTTCATGTGTTAAAATGTTTTTGCCGAATACAACAGCCGATCGTTTCGAACTTTCAAGAGAATCAACGATGGCATATTTATGGTTTCACAATGATGATAAACCGGATTATAATGAGGTTGAAGATATGCTTGGCTTTCGTAGTGGCGTCCCTGTAGATATTCCGATTTCTAAAGATCATCCTATTTTTGATGATTTTTCTGAAAATGCAACTCGTGTGTCTTGGGTGGGAGGACCCGCTCTTATACCCCCAGTTAATCCCGATAGAGAAGTTCATATATTAGCAAGATATCCTGAAAAAGGCATATCTGACAATGAATCTACAAGCATCAATGCATGGCGATATACTGGAGGAATTCGCGGCTTAATTAAAGGATTAATAAAAAGTATTAGCATGAATAGAAGATCTAATGATTTTGAAGCAAGTGCTTATTTTATGGCGGGTGATTGGGAATATACCAATAGAAAAATTGAACTGAACTTATCCAACAAACCATGTATGACCGCAGAAATATATCCAAATAATAACAAAGGAAGAATAGTTTTATCTGGCCCGCATCCAGAATATCCCGTTTGGTGGGGCGGTCATATAGAACCAATGCCAGATACTGATAAAAATTGTCTTTATGAAGGTTTTTTTAAATGGACAAATATAACGCCTTTTGATGAGACTCCTGAAAATGAACTTAGCCATACTTGGTGGATAGTTAGAAGACAGGCTGCATGGGTTGCAAAATTACTAGATAACGATCTTCCACCGGTTAATGGTGCATCACAAATAAGTGATATATATCCATACGAACAACCATCAATTTTTACTGTTGAAGGTAACGCCGAAGCATCGATTGGACTCACATCGTTAAGTTTGTATTATAGATATTCAGAAGATAATTCATCATGGAGTGAATGGGAATCATACGGAACAGATACAGATGACTCTGATGGATGGTTATGGGAGTTTAACTCACCGGATGGGCCTGGTTACTACCAGTTTTACTCGATAAGAAATGTAGAATATAAAAGTCATATAGAAACTGAAAATATTCCACCTGGACCAGATGCAATTGTGCATGTTGACGAGGATTAGTAACGCTTTAAAATTCTATCATCTTCATTTCTTGCGATTGTTAGTAGATTTGT
>JAUWGL010000092.1 GCA_030606465.1 Thermoplasmata archaeon
CAACATATCTAGTCGGAAGTATTATATAGAATAATAATATTTGATTTTATTGTGGAAGGGATGATCAGAGTAGCAATTAATGGTTTTGGTAGAATAGGTAGAAATACTTTACGTGCAGCATTTGGACATTCTCAATATGGAAAAAAATTTGAAATCATAGCAATAAATGATCTTGGTAACACCAAGATGCTTGCTCATCTTTTTAAATATGACTCCATCTATGGCAAATTTGACGGTAACATAGAGGCCAAAGACGATGGGATAGAAATCAATGGTAGACATATCAAATTTTTCTCACAGGTAAACCCCTCAAAACTCCCGTGGAACAACCTTGATATCGACGTTGTTGTAGAATCAACGGGGCTATTCCGCAAGCGAGAAGATGCAACACAACATCTTGAAGCAGGGGCTAAAAAGGTAATTATATCTGCCCCAGCACCAGATCCAGATATAACAGTTGTATTAGGTGTAAACGAACACCTTTATGATGCTAATAATCACAACATAATATCAAATGCATCATGCACAACTAATAGCCTAGCGCCACCTGTGAAAGTTTTACATGATACCTTTGGGATAAACCAAGGATTCATGACCACGATTCACTCATATACCGGTGATCAACGTATCCTTGATTTCCCGCATAAAGATTTAAGACGAGCGAGAGCTGCAGCAGTTTCGATCATCCCCACCACAACTGGTGCTGCAAAAGCAGTAACACTTGTTATACCAGAGCTCATGGGAAAAATTGATGGGATGGCAGTTCGAGTTCCAACACCCGATGGATCTCTTACAGATTTTACATGTACTTTGAAAAGAGATGTAACTAGAGATGAAGTTAACAATGCTTTTAGACATGCAGCTGAAACCAGTCTTAAGGGTATAATGGAATATTCTGAGGAACCACTTGTATCAGTCGATATAGTAGGCAACCCTCATTCCGCTATTATCGATGGGCTTAGCACCAAAGTCAATGGTGAAAGGGGAAACTTTCTCAAGATATTATCATGGTATGACAATGAATGGGGGTATTCCTGCAGAATCGTCGATCTGATAAACTACCTCTATGCAGATAATCAAAAAAAAACTAGTGAACTTCAAATAATAAGAACTGTATAAATTCAAATCCATTTTTAAATATGTTTAAATAAGTTTCTCTGATAACAATTTTTGGAGGTTTTGACTTATGAAAGAGTATAATACATTAGATGATTTTGAATTAGAAAATAAAACTGTTTTATTAAGAGTAGATTTCAACATGCCTCTTGATAAAAACACACTTGATATTTTAGATACTACTAGAATAAAAAGAGCACTCCCTACAATCAAAGAACTTGTAGAAAAACATGCAAAAACTGTTATACTTGCGCATCAAGGTAGACCGGAGAGCTGGGATTTTATAAGTCTTGAAAAACATGCAAAAACACTAGAAAATTTACTTGGAAAAGAAGTAAAATATATTGATGATGTCTATGGAGAAGAAGCACAAGACGCAATAAAAAACCTGCAAAACAGTGAAGTTTTGCTACTTGGAAATGTTAGAAAATTCTCAGGTGAAACAGAAAAAAAATCAGCAGAAGAACATGCTCAGTCAGAACTTGTTCAAAACCTATATCCTCTAGTAGATCTTTTTGTAAATGATGCTTTTGCAGCAGCTCATAGACCTCAATGTTCACTTATTGGTTTCACAGCAGTGCTTCCTTCATGTGCCGGGCGGCTCATGGAAAAAGAACTAACAACTCTTGGAGAGATAATAGTAAACCCAGAGAAACCATCAGTTTTTTTATTTGGTGGTGCAAAATTCTCAGATGTAATTAAAACAATAGAGCGATTACTTGAAGATAAAACTGCAGATAAAATAATACTAACTGGGCTTCCAGCGAATGCTTTTCTCAAAGCAGAAGGAGTAAACCTTGGGGATAACAATGAAGAAATGCTTGCAAAAGAAGGGACACCTGAAAACTATGAAGAAATCAAAAAACTCATAGAAAAATACAAAGATAACATTTATCTGCCCAGTGATTTCGCACAACAAGCAAACACAGAACGTAGTGAGATAGATGTCTCTGAGCTACCAACCAAGTATAATCTTTATGATATTGGTGAAAAATCAATAGAGAATTTCAAAAGTATTCTTTCTGATGCTAAAACCGTGTTTTTATCTGGTCCTTGTGGTGTTTTTGAAAACCCAGCATTTATGAAGGGTACAAAAGAAATCTTCACATATGTAGCAAACTCTGATGTGTTTTCTATTGTTGGTGGAGGTCATACTGTTGCAGCAGTAGAGCAACTAGGTCTTGATAACAAAATATCTCATATTAGTACTGGTGGTGGATCACTTGAGAAGTTCATGATGGGTGAAAAACTACCAGTTGTAGAAGCATTAAAAAAAGCTAAAAAAAGATAACCCGGATATGTTTTTAAAGATAGAAAACATACAAAAAAAGTATTGGGAGGTAAAAAATGATTAAGAAAACTGTAGGAATTTTAGTTTGTATACTGTTGGTTATTAACTTTATACCACTAGGAAGCTCAACTGTAAAAAATGACAATGAATGCAGATGCAATAACCAAAATGAAAATGATGATGATGGATACAATGGAAATTTTTGTTATCAATATCCAGTAATGAGTGAACCACCTTATTTTGATCCGCAGGATGCATCTCCAAGACCAAAAATAAAAGACACACCAGATCAATTCAGCTGGAGAGACTATGAGAATCAAGACTGGTTGACTACAGTTAAGAAACAGCTCTGCGGTGATTGCTGGGATTACGCAGCTCTTGGCACACTTGAAAGCATCATAAACATAAGAGAAAACTGCGCGAAATTAGACACTGATCTCTCTGAACAATACGTGCTTTCCTGTTTACCCTCATCAGGAAGCTGCCGTGGTGGAAACACCTATCGGGCCTTTAAATATATAATGGAAACAACTGAAGAGGGAAACTATCATAACGGTGTTATCCCTGAGACATGTTTTCCTTATCAAGCAGATGATGATATTTCCTGTTCTGATAAATGTACAGATTGGGAGGAGAAACTTATCCCTATTTTAGATTATGGATACTGGCAGTCTGATGGATCTGCTGAAGATAGAGAAGCAATTAAAACCCAGGTGATGGAAAACGGTCCAGTTGCTGCAGGTATCATGGCCACAGATTACTTTGGATACTGGGGGTCTACACATCATGACCCTGAAGATTATTTTCCATATATCAAAGAAGGCAAATGGGTTAATCATGTTGTCATAATTCTCGGATGGAAAGATGATTCATCTATTAAAAGAGGTGGTTATTGGATTGTTAAAAACAGCTGGGGGACAGACTGGGGATATGACGGGTTCTTTAACATAGAATATGGAGCCCTGAGCATTGACAGCTCAGGAATAATATGGGTTGACTACGATCCAGAGAGCATAGACTGGGATCCAATTGCAGATACCGGCGGGTTATACTTTGGAGAGGCAGGACACACAATATTTTTTGACGGGCGTAACAGTTTTGATGCTGAAAACGATATTTCTAATTATCTTTGGGGTTTCGGAGATGAAACAACAGATACAGGGGTTTCTCCAACACATGCCTACTTGCAACAAGGAATTTATCCTGTGACCTTATCAGTTACGGATAACGGAGGTAACACAGGTGTTGATACAACCTGGGTGTGGATTGATGAATCCGCAGATCCACCAGATACACCATCAATCACAGGTCCACCAAGTGGAATACCTGGTGAAGAGTATGAATACAACATTCTAACAACAGACGCCAACGGAGATGATACATACTATTGTATAAACTGGGGAGATTATCGCAGTGTAAATGAATGGATTGGACCATATACTTCAGGTGAACCAGTGAAAATCTCACATACATGGTCTGCTGAAGGGGATTATCAGATCAAGGTAAAGGCAAAGGATGGTTATGGTCTTGAAAGCGACTGGGCAACACTAACTGTTAGCATGCCGAAAAACAAAAACGAGAAATCAATGAACACACCATTCTTACAGTTCCTTGAAAACTTCTTTGAGAAATTCCCAAATGCATTCCCAATAATACAAACAATACTACAACGATCAAGAATATAACACTGATTAGTTTAATAGAACCAGCAACCCAAAATCTCCATTCTTTTTTTCTTATTCATGATATGTAAAATATCTTTTTTTAAATACATAAAGAGAAACAATCAAATACACAAGCCGTTTACACAAAAATATCTATGGGCTGGTAGATCAGCTCGGAAGATCGCCACCTTCGCAAGGTGGAGGCCGTGGGTTCAAATCCCGCCCAGTCCATACCCACTTCTCGGAGTAATTCTTTTAGATTGATGCTTTTTTGCCCAACAATCTATTTTATCTTGTTTTCCTCTCACAATTTTTTTGTGTGATCTAAGGGCAAGATTAAACAGATTTCTGTTACCAATTTGTCTTGTCATGCAATTAGCGATGTGAACATATCCATTGGTTGTGTTTATCTTTGTATGTCCGAGCATTTGAGAAACAAATTTGAAGTCTTTTGTATAGTCATATAGATATGTTGCAAAGGTGTGTCTCATTGTATACAAGTGGAAGTATTGTCCAGCTATCTTTTTTCCTG